>NZ_JAJDKB010000001.1:0-190499 GCF_020589955.1 Faecalibacillus sp. TM498 | reverse complement strand
TGTTCGATACTGAAGAGACAACAGACACCATCAACATCTGTTTTTACGACAATGTCCCTTCTTCTTTCAATGGACGGATAGTCCATTGAATAATTGTTTCTTATACAATAAAGGCCTGTCAACAAAATTGTTTTGTCAACAGGCTAAATACATATTTATTTTACAGGAACATATTCTTTTTTTATAAATTCTTTACTGTAACGATTACTTGTTAAATCTTGAATTGTATCAAAGAAAGACAAATCATCAATATAAAGACGATAAGTGACTTGTTCATCGTATTCTTTATTTATACAATCAATGTCATTTACTTTTAATAGATGCTCAAATTTTTTAGTAAAACTATAATCAAGAGAAACATCATAGACATTGATTAAATGTTTTTCAACAATATTAGCTTCTTTTAAAGCATCAGCCACAGCTTGACTATAGGCGCGTGTTAAACCTCCAGCTCCTAATTTAATGCCTCCAAAATATCTTGTAACAATTGCAATGATATTACTGAGTTCTTGTTTTTTTAAAACATTGAGCATTGGAAGACCTGCAGTACCTGATGGTTCTCCATCATCATTGGCTCTTTCTTTTGTACCTACAAGATAGGCAATACAATTATGTGTAGCATCTTTATATTTTTCTTTATAATAATCAATAGTTTCATTGATTTTTTCTTCATCATTTAAAGGAATGAGCGTACAAATAAACTCTGATTTTTTAATGACTAATGTGTGTTCAGTTATTTTTTCAATAGATTTCATTTTTTCACCTTCCGACTTTTATGATAACATAAAACTTTAAAAATAATCCATAATTTGTTATATTATATGAGGAAGAGGTGGAGAGTATGGAAAAAATTGCTATATTAGCGGATAGTGGATGTCAAATTCCTGTAGATTCAAGAGAAAATGAAGGAATATTTATTGCACCACTAACAATCACTATGGAAGGTAAAAGTTATTTAGATGATATTGAAATTCATAGTATAGATGTTTTTAAACGTATGGAAAAAGACGATATTATGGTGATGACTTCTCAACCATCAACAGGTTCACTGCAAGAAGCAGTTCAAAAAATCAAAGATCAAGGATATAGTCATGTTATTGGTTTACCTATCGCTACAGGACTTTCTTCAACCATGAATGGAATGAAGCTTGCGTGTGATATGTTAGAAATGCCAGTAACATTAGTGGATACAAAAGGAACAGCGAGTAATCAAAAATATCTTGTAGAAGTTGCAGCAAAACTTGCTCGTGAGGGAAAATCACCAGAAGAAATAAAAGATATTCTAGAAAAACTTGTAGAAGATTCAGCAACGATTATTATGGTTCCTAATTTAGAGCATTTAAAAAAGGGAGGACGTATTACTCCTGCTGTTGCAGCGTTAGCCGGACTTTTAAAAATTGTACCAATTATGAAATTAAACTATAGTTTAGGTGGTAAAATTGATAGTTTTGGTAAAGTAAGAACGACTAAAAAAGCAAATTTAAAAATTATTGATCACATGGTCAATGAATGTAAGGTTAACAATAAGAATTATGTTTTTGCAATCGAACATGTTTTAAGTGAAGAACTAGCATTAGAAATGAAACAAAAATTGATTGAACAAATTGGAGAATGTGAAATACTTGTAAGAGAATTACCAGCTGTAGTTGGAGCTCATATGGGTATTGGTGGTATTGGTTATCAATATATTAGAAAATACGAAGAGTAATAAGGAGAAAAAGATGACACAAAGAGTAGATACGATAGAAACAGTTGTTGATGTTTTTAATATTGCGATGGATATACAGGAATTATATTTAAAACAAGGACCTTTTAAACAACTTTCGATGTCTGAAATGCATGTTTTAGAAGCTGTTGATAAAGAATCAAGTCCCTCAATGTCAGCTGTTGCGAATCATTTGAATGTAACACTTGGAACTCTTACGACAGCTGTTAAAAAAATTGTAGAAAAAGGTTTTCTTATTAAAGAAAAATCTACTCAAGATCAACGTATTTATTACTTAAGATTAACAGATCAAGGGAAAGAAGCTTTGAAAGTTCATGAACAATTTCATCATGAATTAGATTCTATTTATAGAAATCGTATTCCTGATGAAAGAGTAGAATGGGTTTTTTCAACATTAAGTGATATTTATAAAGATCTCGTTGTTTATCGAAATGAATTATTAAGAAGAAAAGATCAAAATAAGTAAAGTCAACATTACAAGTTGACTTTTTTGATGTTATAAAAAGATCGAATCATAAAATTCTATACATAATGAAAAGGAAATATCATAGCTTATAATAGGTGATAGAATGCTTTGTATACAAAAAAATAGAATTTTAATTAAACATTATCAGTTGATTATTACATTAGAATCAACGATTTTTGAATGTAAAATGAATCAACAAATTATTTCAATAAAAGGAAAAAATATTGAAATACGTTACTATAGTCAAGATGAAATTATGTTAATGGGTGAGTTTACATCAATTATATTTTCATGAATTTAGGCTATGATTATATTGTTATTGAAACAAATGATATTGTTTCATTTTTAAAAGAAACCAAAAAACATCAGCTCACACTTTTTCATTTACATCAACTTGATACATTACGTTATTCATTTTACGTTCCTATTTATCAAAGATATATCACATCTTCTATGCATTTACCTATTCAAAAAAGTATAGGCATACTTCATTATTTATTTCTTATCTTTAAATTTCCACAAATCATTTTTACACTTGCTTTTATAAGCACACTTTTTATTTTACCACATTATATTTATGACTATAAAATAACAGGCTCTCTTTCTATCGTGAACAATCAACTTCAAAAAGACCTCAATAAACAAATACAAATGATGCATCCTAAATTGACTTATCCTCAAATAAATAAACTTTATGATCATTTAAAAAGAAAATATCAAAGCAAAATTGATTATTTAAATGTTTATCAAAAGGGAAGTGTTTTACATGTTGAATATACACCCGCTAGTCATAATCAAAAGACGGTCTTAAAATATCAAGATTATATCGCTAAAAAAGATGGGGTTATTCGTCAATTGGATGTCAAACAAGGAAATGTTTTAGTTAAAGTGAATCAGTATGTAAAAAAAGGAGATGTTTTGATTTCACATCAAATTGAAGACACGAAACAACAAATAAAAATGATTCCCACTTTAGGAAGTGTAGAAGCTTATACTTATCAATATATAGAGGCTTCGTCATCAAATGTTAAAGATAAAGATATATTTGCGTATTTGCTTTTTAAAATAAGAAGTCAATTACCAAAGGATGTAAAAATTGACAGGGAAAAAGTACTATCATATGATATAATAGAGAAGAAATATGTATTAAAGATGCAATATGTTTTTATAGAGGATATTGCAATTAGGGAGGATTCATGAAAGAAATTGTTAAGTTAGAAGCTTATAACATTGAACAACTTGTTAATTTATCTGGAGTAAAAGATGAAAATTTAGAAGTTTTAGAAGATCATTTTCAAGTTGAAATTTCTTTAAGAGGAGATGAAATGTCAATTGTTGGAAGTCAACAACAAATTGAAAAAACTAAAAAAGTCATTTATTCTTTGTTAAAACTGATTGTTTCAGGGGTTTCTATTTCAAGAAGAGATGTTATTTATGCTCAAAAACTTGTAGAAAAAGATAAGTTGGATCAATTATCTGAACTTTATCATATAAAAATAGCTAGAACATATAATGGAAAA
Organism: Faecalibacillus sp. TM498; assembly: GCF_020589955.1. NCBI lineage: Bacteria > Bacillati > Bacillota > Erysipelotrichia > Erysipelotrichales > Coprobacillaceae > Faecalibacillus > Faecalibacillus sp. TM498. The sequence continues at coordinate 186,787 of NZ_JAJDKB010000001.1, read as the reverse complement.
CTTATTTATCCTAAAACATTAGGACAAAAGAGTTATTATTATGCTTTAAAAAATAATGATGTGGTTTTTGGAATAGGACCTGCGGGAACAGGAAAAACTTATTTAGCTGTTGTTTTTGCAGTAGCAGCTTTAAAAAATAATGAAGTTAAAAAAATAATTTTAACAAGACCAGCTGTTGAGGCAGGAGAAAATTTGGGATTTTTACCAGGAGATTTAAAAGAAAAAGTAGATCCTTATTTACGCCCTTTATATGATGCTTTATACGATATGTTAGGTGTTGAACAAACTGAAAAGCTTATGGAAAAAGGTGTTATTGAAATTGCACCTCTTGCTTATATGAGAGGTCGTACTTTAGAAGATGCTTATGTTATTTTAGATGAAGCGCAAAATACAACAGATAATCAAATGAAAATGTTTTTAACACGTTTAGGATTCAGATCAAAAATGATTGTAACAGGAGATATTTCACAAATCGATTTACCAAGAAATACAACTTCTGGACTTATTCGTGCATTAGATATTTTAGAAGGGGTCAAAGGGATTTCGTTTATTCATTTATCAGCGATGGATGTCGTAAGACACCCTGTTGTTCAAAGAATAATAGAAAGATACGATGGGAATAATGAATAATATATTATTAATTGAAGATGATATGTCCATCAATAAGATACTTGCCTATGAACTTAGAAAAAAAGGTTATTTAGTAGATAGTTTATATGATGGAAAAGAGGCTGTTTCGAAGATTTTAGAAAATGATTATGATCTTGTTTTGATTGATTGGATGCTTCCATATAAAGATGGTGTCTCTATTATTAAAGAAGTAAGACAAAATGATTATGTTAAACCACTTATTTTATTAACGGCACGCAGTGAACAAGAAGATATTATTAAAGGATTAGAAGCAGGGGCAGATGATTATTTAACAAAACCATTTCAATCAACAGTTTTAATAGCGCGAATTGAAGCTCATTTAAGAAGACATCATAAACATTTTTTAGATGAAATTAAATTTGAAGATGTTATGATGAATACTAAAAATCGAGAAGTGACAATTGATGATCATGTTATTGTTCTAACAAAAGTAGAATATGATTTATTAAAAATGTTTATGGAACATCCTAAAGAAGCTGTTTCTCGAGAAACTTTATTACAGTCTATATGGGGATTTCAATATGATGGAGATACACGTATTGTTGATGTTCATGTTTTTAAATTAAAAGGAAAGTTAAAAGAAAGTCGAGTTTCTTTTAAATCTGTAAGGGGAGTTGGATATAAGTTGGTGAAAAAAGATGACTAAAAGTTATTTGAAAGTTGTATTGATGGGAATTGTTGCTTTATTACTTTGTTATTTTAATAAGGCTTACAGTCTTTATATCATGCTTCTTTTTATCTTTGTATGTGCAATCAATGCTTATCAATTAGAAAGTCATTATCAACGAATGGGACGTTTTTTTCAAAGAGAAAAGGATAATGAAATAAAGGAAGTAGAAATTGAAAATAAATATCATGAAAAGATATTAAGTCAATTGATTCGATCAATGAATTTACCGATGTTATTTATTGATAAAGAAGGGAAAATAGCTTTTACCAATCAAAGTTTTAGAAAAGGCTTTGAAATACCACATTTAAAAGGAAGATATTATAAAGATATATTTGTAGGTGAGATGCTTGATTTAGTAGATCAATGCTATGTTTTTGAAAGACCGTTATCGTCGGTTGTAAAAATACAGTCGAGATATTATCAAGTAGAATCTTCACCTGTTTTTTCTGATAAAGAACATCTTATTTTTGATGGAACGATTGTTTTATTTACAGACGTTTCTAAAATGAAAGAAATTGAAGATATGCAAAAACAATTTTTGTCAGATGTTTCTCATGAACTTAAAACACCGATGTCAGCTATTATTGGAAGTGTAGAAATATTAAAAAGGGATGGTTTAGATTCACCAGAAATATTTCAAGAGTTTATGGATATCTTGTTGAAAGAAAGTTATCGTATGCAAAATATCGTTAATGATATTTTAGAATTATCACGATTAGATCAAACAAGAGTTAAATTGGATTTTAAAGAATTAGATGTCAAAGCTGTTGTTAAAGAAAGTATTGATTTATTTGATCCAATGGCTAAAGAAAAACATATTTCTCTTATTTATCATAATAAAATAGAAAAACCTGTTATTTTAGATTATTCAACGGTTAAAACAATTTTAAGTAATTTTATTTCTAATGCAATTAAATACTCTAATGATGGTGTTATTACAATTAAAACTAAAAAAGAAAATAATATGTTTGTTTTAAGTGTACAAGATGAAGGAATGGGTATACCTAAAAATAAGTTGAATTATATTTATGATCGTTTTTATCAAGTAGATAAATCAAGAAGTTCAAAGATATCAACGGGACTTGGTTTAAGTATTGTTAAAAAAATCGTCGAATTGAATCAAGGAACGATCGATGTTGAAAGTACTTTAGGGATAGGTTCGACTTTTACTGTCAAGTTGCCTATAAATCCCAAAGTTTCCCACAATGAGGATATAATTTAGACATATTTATTTTTTATGATAATAGCATCAAAAGGAGGAAATATTATGAACGAAGATAATAACAATAATTTTATATTAGTTGATGAAGATAAACCTAAAGAAAAGAAATGGAAAAAAATAGTAAAAATTTTATTAGTAGTTGCTATTGTCTGTTCCTTTGTAATGAATGGCTATGTTTTTTATAATATGATGTCATCATCGAATGATAGTACAACGACCGTTACAAATAAAGGAACTGTAAAACAAGTCAATTATGATGTTAAAACAGATACAACAAGTGTTGTAGAAAAAGCGAGTGATAGTGTTGTAGGAGTTGTTGTTTATAAAAATACAACAAATAATGCTTTTGGATTTGGTGATAATTCAAGTTCTTCGAGTGAAACACAATCTGGAAGTGGTAGTGGGGTCGTTTATGATCAAACTGGTAAATATACCTATATTATTACGAATCACCATGTTATTGATGGTGCAAACAAAGTACAAGTTGTATTTTCAAATAATGAATATGTAGATGCAGAAGTTGTAGGTAGTGATGAATATAGTGATGTCGCTATTTTAAGATGTCAACCAAGCTTTGATGTAAGTGTTATTGATTTAGGAGATTCTGATTTATTAGATAAAGGAGAAACAGTTTTAGCGATTGGTTCACCATTAGGAATTCAATATTCAGGAACTGTTACTCAAGGTATTGTTTCAGCAACAGATCGTACAGTTTCTGTTGATTTAAATGATGATAATGTTGATGATTGGGATATGAATGTTATCCAAACAGATGCAGCTATCAACCCAGGTAATAGTGGTGGAGCGCTTGTTAATATGAAAGGTGAACTTGTAGGTATTACGAACATGAAGTTCTCTGATGAAAGCGTTGAAGGTATGGGATTTGCGATTCCTATTAATGATGTTATTACAGTTGCAGAACAAATTCGTACAAATGGTAAAGTATCTCATCCAGTTATCGGTATTTCAGGTGTTTCTTTAAATGATTATTCTTCATATGAACTTCAAAGATATGGTGTTAAAGTATCTGTTGATGAAGGTATCTATGTTGTTAAAGTAACAAGTGATGGTGCTGCAAGTAAAGCTGGAATCCAACAAGGTGATGTTATTGTTAAATTAGATGGTAAAGATATTACTACTTATAAATCGTTCTTAACAGCACTTTACTCGCATAAAGCAGGAGATAAAGTAAAAGTTGTTGTTAATCGTAGTGGCACAGAAAAAACGATTGAAGTTACGCTTCAAGAAAAATAGATATTGCTTAACGCAATATCTTTTTTTATAATTAATGTAGAATGATTGAAAGAGGAATTATATGAAAATAGGTATTTTTGATTCAGGAATAGGTGGCTTATCAGTATTATATGAAGCAATGCAACTTTTACCTCATGAACAATTTATATATTATGCTGATGAAAAACATGTTCCTTATGGGGAAAAAACAAGAGAAGAGATCATTGGCTATGTAGATGAAATTATTCAATTTATGATTGATCATGATTGTAAGGCCATTGTCATTGCTTGTAATACAGCAACCAGTGCAGCAGTTGCTTTGATGAGAAAAAAATATGATATTCCTATCATTGGAATGGAACCTGCAGTAAAAAAAGCAGTTGATTTATATGGAAATCAAAAGGTATTGGTGTGTGCGACACCAATTACAGTTAAAGGTAAAAAGATGTTGGACTTGGTAGAAAGAGTTGATAAAGATCATTTAGTTGATTTGGTTGCTTTACCAAAACTTGTCCGCTTTGCTGAAAAACAAGAGTTTAATAGTGATGAAGTACTTGCTTATTTAAAAGAGGCACTTTCGAAATTTGATTTTAAAGAGTATGGTTCTCTTGTTTTAGGATGTACACATTTTAATTATTTTAAAGATAGTTTTCATCAATTATTACCGCATGTCCATTTATTAGATGGTAATAGAGGAACAATTAATTATTTAATGAAAAATATTGAATTAGAAAATTTGGAAAGTTCTGTTGAATATTATTATTCTGCTAAAAGAGTAAGCGGTGAAGAATTAAAACGTATTGAACGCTATTTAGAACGTTTAAAAAATATGAAAGATATAGGTATATAATATGGTAAAAGCAATTTTTTTTGATATCGATGGAACACTTGTCAGTTTTAAAAATCATCAGATTCCTAAATCTACATTTGATGCTTTATATAAGTTAAAAGAAAAGGGAATCAAGCTTTTTATAGCAACAGGAAGAGGAAAAGATGGATTAGATGTTTTAAATGATTTTCCTTTTGATGGTTATATTACGTTAAATGGACAATATTGTTATACAAATAATCAAATTATTTATTCAAATACAATCAAAAAAGAAGATCTACAAGCTTTATTAGATTATTTAAAAGATCATCAAGTTCCTTGTGGCTTTACAGAAGAAAATACAAAATACTTCAACTATCGTGATGAGCGTGTTGATGCAATTCATGCTATTACTCATAATGATGATCATCCTGCCGGAGATTGTAGTCATGTCATTGATAAATCGATTTATCAAATTATGTGTTTTGTTGATGAAAATGAAGAAAAAGAAATCTTAAGTCATATGCCTCATTGTATTTCAGCAAGATGGCATCCAACTTTTTGTGATATTTCACCAATAGGTGGAACAAAACAATTAGGAATTGATAAATTTTTAGAATATTATGGTCTTGATTTAAAAGATACGATGGCTTTTGGTGATGGGGGAAATGACATGCAAATGTTGCAACATGTCTCTCTTGCCGTAGCTATGGGAAATGCGGGAGATGAGTTAAAAAGCATTGCTGATTTTGTGACAAAAGATGTGGATGATGAAGGTATTGCCTATGCATTAAAACATTATGGTTTGATAGGCCTTTAAAAATAAGAAAAATTATTATATAATGAAGAAGCAATAAAATAATACTTCAGGGCAGAGTGAAATTCTCTACTGGCGGTAAACTCCGCGAGCTAAAGATGGCCGAACTGGTGAAATTCCAGTAGCAACAGTTATAGTCTGGATGAAAGAAGTGTTTTTTGTAATACTTTTATATACAAAAACGTACCTAGAAGATTATTTTAGGTGCGTTTTCTTTGTTAAAGGAGGTATATAAAATGAGTACAAAGAAAATAACAACAGTAGGGATGCTTTGTGCCATGGCAATGATCGTTAATGTATTTATTTCATTTCCAATTGTTCCAGCGGTATCTTTTTTAAGGTATGATCCCAAGGATATTTTAATTGTTATTGGCGGATTTATTTATGGACCAATGACATCATTATTAATGAGTTTTATTTGTTCGATTTTTGAAATCATGTTAAAGGGAGGCAATATTTTAGATGTCTTGATGAATATGGTTTCAACGTGTTCTTTTGCTTGTATGGCTGCTTTTGTATATAAAAAAGTACATAATCAAAAAGGAGCTATTTTAGGACTTGTTCTAGGTGTTATGTGTACAACAATATCTATGCTTATTTGGAATTATATCATTACACCTATTTATTATGGAATGCCAAGAAGTGCTATTGTACCAATGTTGCTTCCAGGAATATTACCTTTTAATTTAATTAAAGCAACGATGAATGCTGCCATTGTCTTTTTCTTATATAAACCAGTGGTTCAAATATTAAGAAGAACACATTTAGTGGAGAAATCTGATCAACAAGGAAGTGTTTATAAAGGTTATGTCTTTGTCGTAGGTGTTGTTTTAGTGACAATGATTTTATTTGTTTTAGGATATCAAGGAATTATATAGGGAGGAAATAAGATGGAATTTTTAGAAGCTAAAAAAATTATGGAACAAAAAATGGGAGATTGGAAAATTATGGCACTTGCCAGTTGCGAGGATAATTATCCGATGGTGAGAAATGTCAGTTGTCTTTTTTATAATGATAAAATCTATTTTAAGACAGATAAGAACTTTAGAAAGACACAGCAGTTGTTTAAAAATAATCGTGTTGCAATGTGTTTTAATGGAACACAAGTTGAAGGGATTGCTGTTAATAAAGGATTGGTCGTTGATGAACCAGGAAGAGTTTTTGAAAAGAAATATAAAGAGTTTTTATGGCAAAGTTATAATGCTTATTCTCACGTTGATAGTGAAATTTTAATAGAAGTGACTCCTGAGTTTGTGGAAATTTGGGATGAAGATGAAGATCGAAAGGCTTTTCAATTGTTTATTGATTTTAAAAAGAAAACAGTTGAATATAAACCTTATGACTAAAGAAATCAAATCATATGATTTGACTTCTTCTGTTGAAATGTTAAAATAATAAGCGAAAAGAAAGTCTTCAGGGCAGGGTGAAATTCCCGACCGGTGGTGATAGTCCACGAGCAGATGCAGAAAAGGTGTAATTCCTTTACCGATAGTAGAGTCTAGATGGAAGAAAGACATTTTTTTAAATAATGTTTTTAGTCATGGAGATTAGTATTTTCATGATATTTTTTATTTTAAAGGAGAATTATTATGGAAAGTACTAAGACACAAAAAATGGTTTTAGCGGCTATGCTGGCAGCTCTTGGGATGATTTTGAATTTGATTGAGATTCCTTATCCCTTTGCACCTTGGTTGAATTTGGATTTATCAGAAATTGTCGTATTGGTGGCTATTTCAACTTTAGGATTTGTTCCAGCTTTATTTGTTTGTATTTGTAAGTTTTTTGTTTCAATTTTATTTAAAGGACCTGTTGGACCAATGGCTATTGGGCAAATTGCAGCATTGATTGCATCGTTATCAATTTGTGTAACATATTCATTGCTTGCTCGAAAAATTGATCCAGAAAAGAATTTAAAGAATTATTTGTTGGATATGGTTTTAACGATGCTTGTTTTTGCTTTTATTATGTTTGTCATCAATTATTTCTTTGTGACACCTACTTATTTAATGCAAAAACCGACATGGTATACAAATCTACCTTTTGCAGTTGATATTCAAGCATTTAATCAACAATATGGTTCAAATATTTCAATTCCGAAATTTTTATCTTTTTTATCACCTTATGGACAAGCTATTTTTATTATTTATTTTCCTTTTAATTTTATTAAAGGAATTATTACAGGAACTGTTTATTATCTTGTAAGACCGGTTGAAAAAAGATTTAAAAGTAAATATATTAAAGAAGCTTAGGCTTCTTTTATTTTTTTATAGTGATTATTATGTTATAATGGCGAGGGATGGTGGGAAAATGACGTATTCAAGAGTAAAAAAATACCAAGAATTAAGAGATGGACTTAAGGAAGAAGTTGGCATTTCTAAAGAAAAGTATGTAGAACCAGTTCAAAATGATGGTGACGATGATGATTTTTTGTCATTTATGAAAAAGGATAAGGAAGAAAAAGAAGTAAATTTAGAAGATACTTTAACAGAAACTAAAACATTTGAACAAATGAGAGAAGAAGGTTCAGCTGAACTTGATAAAGCTCTTAAAAGTGCGAAAGAAAGTGTTGGTAAACAAGATCAATATAATACAAGAATGGATATTTTAAGTAAAATTAGAGAACCTGAAAAAAATACAATTAAGATAGATTCAGTTGAAAGTTATGCCACACAAGAATTTGCTAAAGGAATGTTTGTAAATAATAAAGTTAAAGAAGAGCCAAAAGAAAAAATGACTTTTATGGAAAAATTAGCTGCGATGTCACCAGAAGAAGATGTGAAAAAAGCAGAAGAATTTTTACAACAAGAATCTGAAGAAGTAGAAGAAAAACAAGCTGAAAAAATAACAGAAACGAAAGAAATCGTTGAAACGATAGAAGAAAATCCAGTAGAAGATATTGAAGAAAATGATACTTTTATTGAAGATGAAGAAGAGATTATTGAAAATAAAGGTGAAAGTAAAGTTGTTAAAGTTATGAATGTCATTATTGTTATTTTAGTCATTATTTTCATTGCTTTACTTGGAGTTATCTTATATCAAAGTTTTTTTTAACTAAGGAAGACCTTAGTTTTTTTAGGAGGGTGTTTATTTTATGAAGAAAAAAATTTCAGTTGCAATAGATGGGCCTAGTGCTGCAGGAAAAAGTACAATTGCAAAAATGGTTGCTAAAAAGGAAAATTTCATTTATATTGATACGGGTGCAATGTATCGATCTGTTGCATTTTATTGTATAAAAAATCACATTGACTTAAATGATGAACAAGCTGTTGAACAAGCAATTTCAAATATTCAAATACGTCTTACAGCTGATAATAAAGTTTATTTAAATGATGAAGATGTTAGCCTTCAAATTAGAACAGATGAAGTTTCACTTGGAGCTAGCTGTGTTTCTAAATATCAAGCGGTAAGAACATTTCTAGTTGATGAGCAAAGAAAAATGGCTGAAACTGGGAATGTTATTTTGGATGGAAGAGATATTGGAACAGTTGTTTTACCACATGCAGATTTAAAAATTTATCAAATAGCAAGTGTAGAAACACGTGCGAAGAGACGTTATTTAGAAAATAAAGAAAGAGGCTTAGAGGCTGATTTAGAAACAATCAAAAAAGAAATTGAACAAAGAGATTATCAAGATATGCATCGTGCTATTTCGCCACTTAAAAAAGCGGATGATGCAATTGAACTTGATACGTCGAATATGACGTTAGAAGAAGTTGTTGATCAAGTGTTAACTTTAATTAATAAAACAAGGGAGGAATAATATGGCAGGTGTAGTTGCAATTGTTGGTCGTGCTAATGTTGGAAAATCAACAATCTTTAACCGTATGGTTGGAGAAAGAATTTCAATTGTTGAAGATGTTGCAGGTGTAACAAGAGACCGTATCTATGCTAAAGCTTCATGGCTTACAAAAGAGTTTAGTGTAATTGATACAGGAGGTATTGAATTAGAAAATGCTTCTTTTACAACACAAATTAAAATGCAAGCAGAAATTGCAATTGAAGAAGCAGATGTTATTGTATTTGTTGTTAATGGTCGAGAAGGTATTACTAAAGAAGATGAGTATGTAGCACGTCTTTTACAAAAATCAAGAAAACCAATTATTTTAGTTGTTAATAAAATTGATGATAATCAATTTAGAGATTATATATATGAATTTTATGCATTAGGTGTTGGTGATCCTATTCCTGTTTCTGGTTCACATGGGATTGGAATTGGAGATTTATTAGATCAAATTATTAATCAATTAGATTTACAAGATGAAGAAACTAATGAAGATGAAATCAGTTTTTCAATTATTGGAAGACCAAATGTTGGTAAATCATCTCTTACAAATGCTATTTTAGGGGAAGAACGTGTTATTGTTTCTAATATTGAAGGAACAACACGTGATGCCATTGATACACCTTTTGTGAAAGATGGACAAAAATATCGTGTTGTAGATACAGCGGGAATGAGAAAAAAAGGTAAAGTTTATGAAAATATTGAAAAATATTCAATTTTAAGAGCTTTGACATCAATTGAAAAAAGTGATGTTATTCTTGTTGTTATTGATGGTGAAACAGGAATTAGAGAACAAGATAAGCATGTTGCTGGATATGCCCATGAAGCAGGTAAAGGCGTTGTCATTGTTTATAATAAGTGGGACCTAGTTGATAAAGATGAAAAAACAATGCAAAAGAAACAAAAAGAAATCTATGAACAATTTAAATATTTAGATTATGCACGTATTGTTTTTACTTCAGCTAAAACAGGTCAAAGAGTGGATCAAATTTTCCCATTAATTCAAGAATCTTATGAAAATTCAAGAAAACGAGTGCAAACGAGCGTTTTAAATGATGTTTTAGTGGATGCACAATTAATGAATCCAACAACGACATTTAATGGTGGAAGATTAAAAATCTTCTATGCTAATCAAGTAGCAGTTTGCCCACCGACATTTGTTTTATTTTCAAATGATCCACAATATTTACACTTTAGTTATAAACGTTACTTAGAAAATAGATTAAGAGAAGCATTTGGGTTTGAAGGAACACCAATTCATATCATTTGTAGAAAAAGAGACTAAGTCTCTTTTTTTAACATTTATTTATTTTTTTCATAGTATATAGTGGTGATATTATGAAAGATAAAGATTTACTTGTAGATCGTGTATCTAAAAAAACAAATGTGAAAAAAGAAGATATTTTTAAATTAGCAAACGATTTACAAAAGAAAGATTTGAATAATGAAAAAGATATGAGAGATTTTATTCAAACGGTTGCAAAAGTAACAAATCAATCTTTAGATCAAAGAAAGATTGATAAATTGATTAAAATTATGCAAAATAAAGATGTTTTAAATGATGTTGAAAAAATGATTTAAAATAGTGTTGATTTAGTTAAAGTTTTTGTTATAATGGAGAAGAACTTCATTAAAAAGTGAAAAATGTTGTTTTAGGCCATTTTTAGATTGACTTATGATGTGAGTTTCTATATAATAGATTCTGCGGTTATGGAAAGGTGATTAATATGAAGTATAGTTTGCAGTGGATTATTAAACACAAAGGAACATTTGATTTTGAAGAAGAAATAACTTTTCCATGTGAAATGTTTGAAAAGTATGCCCATATTAACGGCCTTAAAGACGTCATCGTCTCAGGTACCGGGAATCTTGATACAAGAGATAAACGATTATATGTTGATTTAAATATTAAGGGAACAATGATTCTTCCGTGTGCGTTAACGTTGGAAGATGTTGATTATCCATTTGATATCGATTCGACGGAAGTATTTTCATTTGAAAAGCCTGATCCGCTTGAAGACGTTCATGAAGCAAAGAAAGATGTTGTTGATTTTACGCCTGTCGTATTTTCAAATATCATGTTAGAAGTGCCCATGAGGGTCGTAAAAGATGATGCTAACATCAAGGAATCAGGTAAGGGTTGGAAGATACTCGATGGTCAAGAGGATAATGATGAAGAATACATTGATCCAAGGTTAGCAAAATTGAAAGATTATTTTAAACAATAGGAGGATATAAAGATGGCAGTACCATTTAGAAGAGTTTCTAGTACAAGAAGAAATAAAAGAAGAACACATGATAAATTATCTGCACCAACTTTAGTTGTATGTCCAGAATGTGGAGAATACAAAATGTCTCATAGAGTTTGTAAACATTGTGGAACTTACAAAGGTGTAAAAGTAAAATAAGAAGATCACCCAAAGGGTGATTTTTTTTTACCTTTTTTTAGTTCACAAGAAATGTGAACTTCTATATTTTATTCACATCTATTTATTGAATAAGTGATTTAAAAAGTATATAATGGTGGTATAAAGTGGTAAAAGTGAATATAAAAGTGGTAAAAAGTGGGTGATAGTGATGTTCATGGGTGAATTTAAGCATTCAATTGATGCAAAAGGACGTTTGACGATTCCATCTAAAATTAGGAATCAATGTCAAGGTTCTGTTTATGTTGCCCGTGGATTTGATGGATGCCTTGCTTTTTATACAAAAGAAGAATGGGATCCGTTTTGTGCGAAACTCCTTTCTTTACCTTCTAATAAAAAAGAAGTTCGAAAAGCAATTCGTTTTACCATTTCAAGTGCATGTGAGTGCGAATTTGATAAATTAGGAAGAATTAACATTCCTACAAATTTACGCACTTTAGCACACTTAGAAAAAGAATGTGTCATTATTGGGGCAGGAAACCATGGTGAAATATGGTCACAAGAAAAATGGAATCAATACTATAATGACAATCAAGATAGTTATGATGATATTTTAGAATCTTTAGATGATTTTAGTTTATAGGAGGATTTTGAATGTTCAACCATGTTACAGTTTTATTAAATGAAGCAGTTGAAGGATTGAATGTCAAACCAGATGGTATCTATGTAGACTGTACACTTGGAGGAGCTGGTCATTCAAGTTTGATTTTAAAACAGTTAACAACCGGCCATTTATATTGTTTTGATCAAGATATTCATGCGATTGAAGCTGCAAGAGAAAGGTTGGAGAAAATTGGTAATCAATTTACAATTATCCAATCCAATTTTAAGAATTTAAAAAGTGAACTCCATCTTCGTGGTGTAGAACATGTAGATGGAATTTTATTTGATTTGGGTGTTTCATCACCTCAATTTGATGATGGGGCTCGAGGTTTTAGTTATAACTATGATGCTCGATTAGATATGAGAATGAACCAAGAGGCATCTTTGGATGCACATTATATTGTTAATCATTATAGTTATGAACAACTTGTAGAAATTTTATATAAATATGCGGATGAAAAATTTGCAAAACAAATTGCTCGAAAAATTGAAAAGGAAAGAGAAATACATCCTATTGATACAACTTTTCAACTTGTAGATATTATTAAAGAAGCAATTCCTGCTTATGCTAGAAGAAAAGGCGGACATCCAGCAAAACGTACTTTTCAAGCACTTCGAATTGCGGTTAATGATGAATTAAATGTTTTTGATATTGCTTTAAAAGATGCATTGGATCTTTTAAATTTAAATGGAAGAATCTCGGTTATTACTTTCCATAGTTTAGAAGATAAAATATGTAAATATACATTTAATGAAGTTTCAAAATTAAAAGATGTTCCTAAAGGATTACCAGTTATTCCTTTAGAAATGCAACCTAAATTTAAATTGGTTAATAGAAAACCGATTATAGCATCGGATGATGAATTGACTCATAATCATCGTGCACATTCAGCTAAATTGAGAGTTATAGAGAGGGTTATTTTATGAAAAAGAGAAAGACAGGATTTGAATCTTTTGCACAAGTGTTTTTAATTGTAACAATTGTTGTTTTTGTTTTTGGAATTATTATGGTTAAATCAGTTGAATCTTCATATAATAGAACCATTCAAAAATTACAAAATGAAATAGACACACTTGAATCAGATATAGATAGTTTACAAATGCAAAAACAAGAATTAGTTTCATTCAATCGTGTTGCTGAAGTTGCAACTTCTAAAGGATATACTTATCAAAATGATGCAACAGCATCAACAACAGGAGTTCAGCAATAATGAAAAAATACAAAAGTGCAAAGATAACGGGTATTATTTTTGCAGTTCTTATTTTTTCATTGGTAGTTAATATTTTATACTTGGGGGCAACGGGAAAACACTTGATCAGTAAAGAGAACATTGCCTCTTTTGCGAAAAATAGAAGTAAGAAAGAAGTTGTTGAATATGCTCAAAGAGGGCAAATTTATACAAGTGACCATGAAAAAGTAGCTGTTAATGTTAAAAAGTATAAAATTATTTTGGTACTTTCATCTCAAAGAACAGGCTATGGTAAAAATCTTGCTTATGTTAAAGATGTTAATAAAACAGCTAGTCAACTAGGTCCTATTTTAGGAATAGATGTCAATGAATTAACATCTAAATTACAAACAGCAAAGGATGAAGGACGTTATCAAATTGAACTTGGGACAAAAGGAAATAATTTATCAGCGTCAGTAAAAAAACAAATAGAAGATTGTAATCTTACGGGAATAGAGTTTGTAGAGTCTAATTCGAGATATTATCCATTGGGTGATTTTTGTAGCTATGTTGTAGGGTATGCAAAAAGTTATAATGATCAAAGTGTTAAGAAAATGGTTGGAGAAATGGGACTTGAACTTTCTTATGATAAACAATTAAAAGGTAAAAATGGTTATAAGGTTTATCAAACAGACGCTAATGGATATGCTTTAGTAGATGGAACTTTAAGAGAGAAAGATCCAACCAATGGAAATGATCTTTATTTAACGATTGATAGTGGTCTTCAAAGAAATTTAGATTATTTGATGTCTAATGCTTATAGTGAAAGTGGTGCTGAAGTTGTGACTGCTGGAGTGATGGAAATTAAAACAGGAAAGATTCTAGCAATGTCAACCTATCCATCTTTTAATCCTAATGAAAGAAATATATCAACATTCAATAATTATTTTTTAGAAGGAACAATTGAATGTGGATCTGTTTTTAAACCATTTATTTATGCTGATTCTATTGAAGAAGGTAAATATGATCATAATGCTTATTATAATTCAGGAAGTTATAATGTTTATTATGGAAATAAATTAGTAGCCACAATTAAAGATCATAATGGTGGTCAAGGTTGGGGTACAATTACTTATGATCAAGGATTGTATCATTCAAGTAACGTAGCTATTTGTAATTTATTGGATCAAGGTTATGTTACAAAAGATGTTTTAACAGAGAAATTAAATGATTTAGGCTTTTTCCAAGGTGATACAATGGATGGACTTACATGTTCATCATCAATCAATGCTTATACAAGAAAAAATGCTGGAAGACTTGAATATTTAACGACAGGATTTGGTCAAGGTTCTACGGTCACTCCTTATCAACTTTTAAAAGCATATAGTGTTTTTGGAAATGATGGGAAAACGGTTCAACCACATATTGTAGATAAAGTTGTCAATCCTGAAACAAATAAAGTTGTCTATCAAGCAACACCGAAATATTCAAAACAAATCTTTTCAACAAATACAATCAGTCAAGTAAAAGATTTAATGTTAGGTGTTATTGAAGATGAACAAGGTACAGGGAAGATTTATCGTTTAGATAATGATGTTCGTATGATTGGTAAAACAGGGACAGGACAAGTTGTTGAAAATGGTGGTTATAGTACAACTTTATATATGCATTCATTTGTAGGGATTGCTCCTTATGATGATCCTCAAGTCGTGATGTTTTTAACTTTTAAATCAGGAGATTCATATGCTCAATATATGCCAAATATTGTTAAACAAACAATGAATGAAGCACTTCAAGTAGTAAATCGCTATAATGCTAAAAATACGACAGCAGTTGATCAAAGCTGTACTTTAGATTCCTATACAAATCAATCTGTTAATTATGTAAAATCTAAATTAGAATCAAAATCATTAAGTGTTCAAATCATCGGTAATGGAAGTTCTGTTATTGAACAATATCCACTTGCTAAAAGCAAAGTGACAAGTGGTGATAAAGTATTTATCAAAACAGAAGGAAAAGATATAACACTTCCTAATTTAATAGGATGGTCTAAAAAAGAAGTACAAACTTATGCTTCACTTGCTGGTATTCAATTAACGATTGATGGCACAAGTGGACATGTAACTGCTCAAAGTGTTGGCGAGAATACAGTTGTTCATAGCGGTGATAGTTTAACAGTAGCAATATCTTAAAAGAGGAATGATTCCTCTTTTTTTTCATAGTTTATAATGGTGAGATTTATGTTGTTTCAACAATCTGTTAATAAGATCAAAATCATTAAAATGTGTATTTATCTCATTGTTTTAGCGCTTATTTTTAAAGTGGGGTATATTCAAATCATTGATCGTAAAAATATTTATGATAAAGCATTAGAATCTTGGCAAAGGTCTTTTCCTGTACAAGCTAATAGAGGGAAAATATATGATCGAAGTGAAAATGTACTGGCAACAGATCTTACAACTGCTTCTTTGGTTGTTGTACCGAGTCAAATAAAGGATCAAGCAACAACAGCTTTAGAATTAAGTAAAATTTTAAATTTAGATGTCAATGTTTTAAAAGAAAAATTAAATAAAAAGGTGTCGATTCAAAGAATTTCTCCAGAAGGAAGACAACTTGATAATCAAGTTGCAAGTAAAATACAAAGATTGCATTTATCAGGTGTTTATTTGATTAAAGATACAAAAAGATATTATCCGGGAAATAATTATTTAAGTCATTGTTTAGGTTTTGTTGGAATTGATAATCAAGGATTATTAGGATTGGAGTTAGAATATGATTCGTTTTTAAAAGGAAAAAACGGTTCGATTGATTATTATATGGATGCTAAAAGTCATAATTTAAAAATGTATCCAAGTCATTATACGTATAGTCAAAGTGGAATGAATATCACTTTGACCATAGATAAAAGAGTTCAAGATGTCATTGAAAGAGAATTATCAAATGCTTATGATACGTATCATCCAGATGGTATTTGGGCACTAGCGATGAATCCTAAAAATGGAGAGATTTTAGGAATCGCCAGTTATCCTAACTTTAATCCTAATGATTATCAAAATGAGGATAAAGATATTTATAATCAAAATATTCCTATTTGGAAAACTTATGAACCAGGATCAACCTTTAAAATCATAACTTTTTCAAGTGCTTTAAATGAAAATTTATTTGATATGGATAAAGATACTTATTATGATAAAGGGTATGAATATGTTTCAGGCGCAAGAATCAAATCATGGAAAAAAGGAGGGCATGGCTTGCAGACTTTTAGAGAAGTTTTACAAAATTCATCCAATCCAGGATTTGTAGAAATTGGTAGGAGATTAGGGAAAAAGAGATTGTATCAATATGTTCAAGATTTTGGCTTAACTGAAAAAACGGGAATTGATTTACCTGGAGAATCATGTGGGATTATGTTTGATTATAAAAACTTTCATGAACTTGAACAAGCGACCGTTGCTTTTGGACAAGGTATATCTGTAACGCCCTTACAATTGGTAACTGCTATTTGTGCTTGTGTCAATGGTGGCTATTTGTTACAACCGCATATTTTAAAAGAAATCAGTAACAGTTCAAATAATGAAATTGTTGAACAAGTTAAAAAGAAAGTAAAAAGACAGGTTATTAAAGAAGAAACATCTAAAAAAGTAAGAGATGCGCTAGAAAGTGTCGTGACTGATGGTGGAGGTAGAAATGCTTATATAGATGGTTATCGTATTGGTGGTAAAACAGGAACGGCGCAAAAGGCGGTTAATGGAAGCTATGTTGGAAGTGGTTATATTCTCTCTTTTGTTGGCGTTGCTCCTATTGATGATCCACAAATTGTTTTGTATGTAGCAATGGATAATCCTAAAAACTGTATTCAATATGGTGGAACAACAGTTGCTCCTATCGCTAGAAAGATGTTTGTTGATATTTTACCTGCTTTAAATGTCAAAAAGGTAAAATCTCAAAGACAAAAATCATATTCTATAATGGATAAAAGAACAATCAAAGTAGAAAATTATATTGGTAAAAAAAGAAGTGAAGTTCAAAATATTTCTTTACGCTTTACTTTTGTTGGTAAAGGAAATAAGGTCATTGATCAATTGCCAAGAAAAGGTGAGTATGTTGAAGAAGGAGATACGATTGTTATTATGTTAGGGGAATAATATGTTTTGAGATTTGTAGATTCATATCATAATATGGGATATAATTTAAATATAAAATAACAAGTGTAAAGGAATTTAGGTGATAGTAATGAATTATGATAAATTTCCAAAAATAAATATAAGTGGATATGAAAATGAAGCTTGTATAGGCAAAACAGAAATAAAAAATATTTAGAAAATCTAGGACAAGAAGAAAATTATTGTTTAACTGTAGATTGTTATCCTGGCGTCGATGACGAAATCTTTGATTTAATTAAAGAAATTTGTAAACCTGATTTCGTGATTAAAAGTGAAGATGTATTTTATGAAAAAGATGAGCTTAATAAAATGATGACCCCTTTTTTAACAGAAGATCGTGTAAGAGGAGTCATTTATTATGGAAAGATGGATGATTTTATTGATGATATAAAATTGGCTCAATATCAATCACTTGCTAGTCATAAAGGTAGAGTTTTGGTTTATGGTGTTGGAGCGAGTTACATTCATAAAGGTGATACTTTGATTTATTGTGATCTTGCTCGTTGGGAAATTCAATTGAGATATCGAAAAGGTATGCCTAATTTTAAACAAGATAATGATGATGAAGATGTTTTAAAGAAGATAAAGAGAAGTTTCTTTATTGAATGGAGAATTGCTGATAAGCATAAAATGGATATTTTTGAAAATATTGATTATTTTCTTGATAGTAATCAAGAAGGAAACCCTAAAATTGTTACTGGAAATGCCTTAAGAAGTGCATTAAAAAAGACAACTCAACGACCATTTAGACTTGTTCCTTACTTTGATCCAGGAGTTTGGGGTGGACAATGGATGAAAAAGAATTGTAGCCTTGATGAAAAACAAAATAACTATGCTTGGAGTTTTGATGGTGTTCCAGAAGAAAATAGTCTTTATTTTAGATTTGGAGATACACGTATAGAAATTCCAGTGATGGATTAGGTTTTGTATCAACCAGTAGAGTTGTTAGGAATGAAAAATTATTGTCGCTTTGGTGCTGAATTTCCTATTCGTTTTGATTTTCTAGATACAATTGATGGAGAAAATTTAAGTTTACAAGTGCATCCTTTAACTGAATATATTAAATCTCATTTTGGAATGACTTATACTCAAGATGAAAGTTATTATATATTAGATTGTAAAGATGATGGTGGTGTCTATTTAGGTTTAAAAGAAGGTATTGATAAAAATCAAATATTAACAGATTTAAAATGTGCTCAAGAAGGTCGTATTTCATTTAATGCTGAAAAGTATGTCAATAAGTTTCATGCTAAAAAACATGATCATTTCTTAATACCTGCAGGAACAATTCCTTGTTCTTCTAAGAATTGTATGGTTTTAGAAATTAGTGTTACACCTTATATTTTTACTTTTAAATTATGGAATTGGGATCGTCTAGTGTTAGATGGTTTACCTAGACCGATTCATATAGAAGATGGTGAAAAAAATATTCAATGGAATAGAACAACATCTTGGGTTAAAGATAATTTAGTAAATCATGTTGAAGTGATTCATGATGGAGATGATTATCTTGAAGAAAGAATAGGCTTGCATGAATTAGAATTTATAGAAACACGTCGTTTTACAAGTAATCATCAAACAGACCATGGATTTAATATGTTAAATTTAGTTGAAGGGCAAACAGCACTTGTTGAAAGTCCTAAAAATGAATTTGAACCTTATACAGTACATTATGCAGAAATATTTACTGTTCCTGCAAATGTTAAAGAATATACAATTAGACCTTTAAATGATGAAATAATAAAAGTTATTAAAGCATATGTTAGAAATTAAGCGGGCAAAAGTCCGCTTTTATATTGCTTTTATTATCGAATATCGATATAATGAGATTGAAATATTTATCGATATTCGATAAAAGAGGTGAGAAAATGGCGAGAAAAGAATTTGAAACATTAACTCCACAAATGTTTTATATTTTACTTTCATTATATGAGCCTTTATGTGGTTTAGAAATTATGGAAAAAGTAAATGAAATGACGGAAGGTGATGTTAGCATTGGTGCTGGAACACTTTATGCATTGTTGCCACGTTTTGAAAATATAGGATATATTCAATTATTAAAAGAAGAAAATAAAAGAAAAATATACATAATTACTCAAAAAGGAAAAGAAAGACTTGAATTAGAAAAGGAAAAGATGCAAAAACAAATTATTTTGTTTATGAAAAAGGATTATGAAGATGAAATATAAGTATACATTTTTAAAAAATAGATTGTTTTATGATGAAATATTAATTCCTTATCTAGATAAAATGTCTAAAAAAGGATGGAATCTTGTATCAGTTAATTCATTTTTTAAGTTTGAAAAATCCTCACAAGTTTATAAATATCAAGTTGATTATAATCCATTAACGGATGACTATTTAGAAACTTTAGACCATTTAGGATATGAACATGTTTGTTGTATGCAAGATATGCATATTTATCGAAATGTTAATTTAGATGCGGAAGATTTATCAAGTGATGAAGATGTTTTATGTGAGGCAAAATTAAAAATGTTTAAACCATGGGCAATTGCTATGTGCATTCTTGCGGCTATGATCTTTTATGGTTTTACAAGTTTCTTTTCTTGGTTGTACCGTTTTTCTTGGGGTTCGATATTTTTAAATTTAAATGTTTGTTTTAGTTTGTTTCTTATTTATGTAGGCTGTTTTTTATGGCTATTTGCAGCATTGTTTATTTATTTAAAGAGACGTGCTTTAAAGAAAAGAACATATTCTTATCAAAAGTTTAAATATTTAGATGGGTTTGTTCGCATTGTTATAGATATTTTAGCTATTTTGATGATTGGAATGTTATTTGTCTTGAAAATGAATAACTTAAGTTCACTTTTAAGCTTTTCGGGTTATTTTATATTAATTACATTATTTGCGACAATTATTAATACAAAAATTCCTTTAATTAAAAATCCAATCAAAAAGAAAATAGCAGTGATTGTTTCTGTTGCTGTTTTTGTAGGAGTCTACTTTTTGTATAATGAAATTGATTTTTCGAAATTAGATAAACAAGAAATGACGATCACTTTGCCAAAAAATAAAAGGATAGATGAAAATAATTCAAATTTACTTGTTGATACGACAACTTTTATTCAAAAAATCGGTAAAGATAAAGATGATGGAGAAGCAATTTATTCTTTTGAAGGTTATTATCAATGTTTAAATACTTTTGTTTCAAAAAATATTTTTAAAGAATTGGTTCTTGAACGTGAAAGACAAACAAGAATGCCAAGTGATAAAGAGATTGACCAAATCGTTGAAGAAAAGGGTTCATGGCGTAGCGATGAAATTGGGTATAATACGTATCAAAATGTTTTAAAGAAATTTAAAAAAAGAAAATCAATGTATTTTGATCAAGTTGTTGAAATTGGTCATTATCAATTAGGAATCAAAGGTAAAAAAGTGTTAGTTGTATATGATGAAGATATTGATGATTTTTATCATCATTACATAAACTTTATACAAAAATAATGGAATATTGACAAATTTTTGTAATTATACTATTATAATTTTCAATAATAGAATCAAAGGAGAAATGTAAAAGTGGATTCTGCCCAGATAATGAATATTATATCATTAATCATTTTATTAATTTTATCATCGTTGTTTTCTTGTAGTGAAACAGCTTTTTTATCGGTAAGTAAAATTAAAATACGTACACTTGCTGAAGAAGGAAATAAAAAAGCAAAATTAGTAGAGTCTTTATTAGATGATCAAGATCGTTTATTAAGTGCTATTTTAGTAGGAAACAACCTAGTAAATATCGGTGCTTCGTCACTTACAACAGCAACGATTATGGCTATTTTTGGAGATGGTGCACAAACAGTTGCAATCGCAACAGGTGTTGTAACATTGTGTATTTTGATTTTTGGTGAAATCACGCCTAAATCTCTTGCTACTCAAAACGCTGATAAATTAGTTTTTGCTTTAGCACCATTTATTCGTTTTGTTTGTGTAATTACTAAACCAGTTGTTTTTGTATTGAATATTATTACAGGATTTATTATTAAACTTTTAGGTGGTAATCAAGAACATGGCCCTAGTTTAACTGAAGAAGAATTGAAAACAATTGTAACAGTTGGACATGAAGAAGGTGTTCTAGAAAAAGAAGAAAAAGAAATGATACATAATGTTTTTGAATTTGGTGAAACTGAAATCAAAGAGATTATGACACCACGTATTCATGTTGAAAGTTTACCGGATGATTGTACGTATGATGAATTAATGAATGTTTATCATGATGCACAGTATTCTAGATATCCTATTCATGATGAGTCTTTTGATGAAATTATTGGTGTTTTAAATATGAAAGATTTGTTGTTTATCGATATTGATAAAGAACATTTTGATGTTAAAAAGTATATGAGAGAGACTTTTGTGGTCTATGAATTTAATCAAGTCAATGATGTTTTTGCTTCAATGAGAAAGGAACATGCAACACTTGCTATTGTATTAGATGAATATGGTGTTATGAGTGGAATTGTTACTTTTGAGGATATTGTTGAAGAAATCGTTGGTGAAATTGATGATGAATATGATGATGCAAGTGATGATATTGTTAAAATCAATGATCATGAGTATTTAGTAGATGGTAGTTTAAATTTAAATGAGGTCAATGATGAAATTGATACTCATTTTGAATCGGAAGATTTTGAATCAATCGGTGGTCTTGTTTTAGGAGAGTTTAGTGGTGTTCCTAAAATAAAAGATAAAATTGAATTTCCAGGAGTTACAATTATTATCGAAAAGATGCATAAGAATCGAATTGAACTTCTTAGATTAATAATACATGAAATGAAAGAAGAGGAAGAAGGAGAGGAAAAACATCAATAAGATGCTTTTCCTTTTTTAAGGAGGCTATATGAAAACAACAGTTGAAATAAAAAAAATGGGAATCAATGGAGAAGGTATTGGTTACATTAATCGTAAAATTGTCTTTATTAAAGGGGCATTATTAAATGAAGAAGTAGAAATTGATGCCAAACAATACAATAATAAAAATTATTATTTTGGTGATTTAATTAGAGTCATTAAACCTTCACCAATGCGTGTTAAAAATCCATGTCGTGCGAATAAAGAATGTATGGGATGTAATTTATTACATTATGCTTACCCAGCACAATTAAAACATAAAAAAGATTTAATTAAAGAATCTTTAAAGAAGTATACAGAATTAGATCGTTCACAAATTAAGATTGATCAAATTATTGGGATGAATCAAAAAAATGGTTTCCTTACACAAGCCAATTTACCTATTGTAGATTTTAAAGGAAAAGTTACTTTTGGAATTTATCAAAGAGAAACAAAATATTTAACAGTGATGACAGGGTGTATGAAACAACATCCATTAATTAATCAAACATTATTACAATTAGAAGAAGTTTTTAATAATCATCAATGTAAAACATATAATGATAAATTTAGAACAGGTTTAAGATTTATTAAATTACGTGTTTTCCAAGATAAAGTACAAGTCATCATTATTACAGGGAAAGACGGTTTAAAAGATGAAGTGGTAAGTGATATTAAAAAACTAAAACAAGTCAATGGTTTATTTATGTCAATTAATACTTCTAAATATCAAGATTTTGAAAGTCAAGGTTATAAGAAGATTTTTGGAAATACGAAAGAAGAATTTATTTGTGATGGTAAAAAATATATTATGTCTGTTAAAACAACTTTACCAGATCATTTAGAATCTTTTGAAATTAGAAATAAGATTGTTAAAACAATGGTTAAAGGAAGTAAAAAGATTATTTCTATTAATTGTGAAAATGGTATTTTAGAAATGAATTTAGATCAAGAAGTTGTTGCTATTGATGAAAAGAAAGATAATATTGAAAGTGCTACTTATAATGCTAAATTATTAGGAAAAGAAAATATTAAATTTGTTTATGGTCAACCAATTAAGAAAATGGTTACTTTTGCAAAAAAGAAAGTGTATGATACAGTGATTATTCAAGGAGTCAATGGGATTTCTAATGAATTAAAGGATACTTTAAGACTTGGAAAAGTACAAACAGTCATTTATATGAATTCTTCAACATCTATGCTTGCAAAAGATTTGCAAGAATTATCAAAATATTATAAAGTAGAAGAGATCAAAGCAGTAGATAGTCATATGTATCAATCATATGTGACATCAATTGCTAAACTTACAAGAAAATAGGAAGAAGGAATAAAAATGGAATACGATTATACACCAAGAGGTGTCTGTTCAAGAAATATCCATGTAGAAGTTGAAGATGGGATTGTTAAAAATGTTATCTTTACAGGTGGATGTTCAGGAAATACTCAAGGAGTTGCTGCACTAGCAAAGGGTATGAAAGTTGATGAAGTTATTGAACGTTTAAAAGACATCAAATGTGGAGCAAAACCAACAAGTTGTCCAGCACAGCTTGCAAAAAGTTTACAAGAGCATGCTAAATAAGTGCTCTTTTTTTGTTTTTTTCATAAAATAAAATGGTGGTGTTATGTTAATTAGAATCAAAAAAATGCAGTTTCTAGTAGGGATTTGTTTGATTTTGCAAATTATTTTGTCTTCGTTATTTTTACCTTTT
This sequence comes from Faecalibacillus sp. TM498, assembly GCF_020589955.1. Taxonomy (NCBI): domain Bacteria; kingdom Bacillati; phylum Bacillota; class Erysipelotrichia; order Erysipelotrichales; family Coprobacillaceae; genus Faecalibacillus; species Faecalibacillus sp. TM498. The sequence goes on along the minus strand of NZ_JAJDKB010000001.1, from coordinate 162,690 downwards.
CATTTTATAGCGATGTTTTTATCTATTGTCATTATCATTTGGCAAAGAAGATTTTGTGTTTTACAGATTCGTTATCATTACTATGCAGTTATTTTATATATCTATAGGTTGTTTGTTATGCTTGTTTTAACGTATTCTTTTTTTGAAATGTTGTATTTATTTTTAACTTTATATGTTGGTTTGATTTTAATTTTATTATCTTTGAAAACATTTTTGTAATTCTTTTAATCAAGGATGATTTAGCGTATAATATGGAAAAAGGTGGTGGCAACATGATTGGTGAATTGAATATCTATAGTTGTTATAGTTTTCAAAATAGTACGATTTTGATTCAAGATTTATGTAAAAGAGCGAAAGAATTGCATATGGAAGCATTGGCTTTAACAGATATCAATAATATGTATGGTGCGATTGAATTTTCTAATGCTTGTCATCATTATGACATCAAACCTATTTTTGGAATGCAAGGGGATGTACTTATTGATCAAGAAGTTTATCCTTTTTTATTCTATGCAAAAGATCAAATTGGTTATCATGATTTAATGAAAATATGTAGTGATATTAATTTAAGTGAACGTAAAGCGATTGAATTAGAAAGATTATCTTTATATCGTGAACATCTTTTTATTCTTTCTGGATGTAAAGAAGGAATTGTTGAAAGGCTTGTTTTAAAAGAGTTAGAATCTGAGGCTTTAAAATATATTGCATTGTTTAAAAAGATGTTTAAAGATAATTATTATATTTGTATTCAAGATCATCATTTAAAAATGCAATCATTTTTAAATGAACGTTTAAAAGCACTTGCTACTTTACAAGAAGTGAAGGTTTGTGCTTCGAATGAAGTACGTTATTTATATCCACAAGATGCTATAGCGGTTGATTTAATGCAAGCAAGTATCCATGGCGAAAAAATTGATCGAAATTATAAAGTACAAACAAATCAGATGTATTTAAAAGATGCTTATGAGATGTCTTTATTGTTTGATCGCGAAATTATAGAAAATACAAATGATTTGTTAAGAAGATGCAATGTCACTATTGAAACCAACCAAATGCATTTACCACACTATCCTTTACCTGAAAATGTGACGAGCCAAAATTATTTACAGCAACTTTGTATTGTTGGTTTAAAGAAAAGATTTAAAGGAAAAGAAGTTCCTAGAACTTATATAGAACGTTTAAAAAAAGAGTTAAAAGTCATTGCTAAAATGGGATTCAATGATTATTTTTTGATTGTTTTTGATTATGTAAGATTTGCGAAAACACATGATATTCAAGTCGGTCCAGGAAGAGGAAGTGCTGCTGGAAGTTTAGTGAGTTATGTTTTAGGAATCACGAATATTGATCCTTTAAAATATGATTTATTATTTGAACGTTTTTTAAATGAAGAGCGTGTTTCAATGCCTGATATTGATATTGATTTTCAAGATGATAAAAGAGATGAAGTTGTTAAATATGTTACAGAAAAGTATGGACAAGAACATGTTGGACAAATTGTTACTTTTGCTACCTATGGGCCTAAGGTTGCTTTAAGAGATTTAGGAAAAGTCGTTTCAGTTCCTTTACCTAAATTAGAAATGATGTCAAAGTATATTCCAACACAAGGAAAAAATCGAAAAACAGTAAAAGAAGTTTATGAATCTTCCTATGCTTTTGCAAGTATGGTCAATCAAGAAGAAATGTTACGAAAGATTTTACCGGCAATCTATCTTGTAGAACATTTACCACGTAATATTTCAATGCATGCTGCAGGGGTCGTTTTATCAGGAGATTGTTTAAATGAAGTGGTTCCTCTAACAAAAGGTCCTAATCAAAATGTATTGACACAGTATTCTAAAAACTATATTGAAAGTGTTGGTTTATTAAAAATGGATTTTTTAGGATTGAAGAATTTAACTGTAATTTCTGATATTTTAAAAAATATTGAAAAGTATGAAGGTGTTCATTTAAATTTAAATACGATTCCTTTAAATGATGAAAAAACATTTAAGATGTTATCAAATGGAGATACGTTAGGTGTTTTTCAATTAGAATCACCAGGAATGAAAAATTTATTTAGAAAATTAAAGCCAAGCAGTATTGAAGATATTGGAGCTGCCAATGCTTTATATAGACCAGGACCTATGTCACAAATTCCTCATTATATTGCTCGAAAATTTCATCAAGAAAAAGTGGAATACCCACATGATGATTTAAAAGACATTTTAAAATCAACGTATGGTATTATTATTTATCAAGAACAATTAATGCAAGTAGCACAAAAAATTGCTGGTTTTTCACTTGCTAAAGCAGATATATTAAGACAAGCAACTTCTAAAAAGACACTTGGGTTAATGGAATCAATGAAAGAGGAATTTATAAGTGGTGCTTTAAAAAATGGTTATGAAAAAAATCAGGCGGAATATATCTTTGGATTAATTGAAAAGTTTGCGGATTATGGCTTTAATAAAGCTCATGCAATTGCGTATGGTTTAATTGGTTATCAACTTGCGTATTTAAAAGCTAATTATCCCTTATCTTTTTATGGAGCAATTCTTTCTAATGAACAAAATAGTGATGTTCATAAAATGGAATATATTGCAGAAGCTAAAAAATATCAAATTAGAATTTTACCGCCATCCATTAATTATTCTGAACATTATTTTAAACAAGTAGAAGGTGATTTACGTTTTTCTTTATTAGCTATTAAAAATGTAGGACAGGCAGGTTATCTAGCAATTGTTGAAGAAAGACAAAAGAATGGCTTGTTTAAAGATATTTTTGATTTTGTTTCGCGAATGGAAGGAAAGAAAATCACGAGTTTAATGTTAGAAAGTTTAATTGATGCGGGTGCTTTTGATGAATTTGGACTTAATCGTGCGACTTTAAAAGCTAATTTAGAAAAGATTACAGAGTATGCACATTTAAAAAATATGATTGGTATTGATGAACCACCTATTTTAGAAATTATTAAAGAAAATAAAATGGTGCGTTTAGAATTAGAAAAGAAAGCGATAGGTGTGTATTTAACACAACATCCTTTAGCTTATATGAAACAAAAAATCAATCAACCAATTCTTGCAGTCGCAAATTTAAATGAGTATGTCTCAAAAAATGTGAGAGTATTATTATCTTTATTAAGGGTCAAAGTGATCGTTGATAAAAAAGGAAATGAAATGTGTTTTATTGAAGGATTTGATGAAACAGGAAATGTTGAGGGAGTCGTTTTTTCTTCAACGTATCAAAGATATAAGACATTATTAGAAAAAAATAAGATTGTATGTATTGAAGGAAAGATGAATTATCGAGATAAGCTTTCTTTAGTGGTACAAAATGTTAAAGAAGTAAATGAGGTATAAAATGGAAAAATTAGTTGTAATAGATGGGAATTTTTGGTTATTTAGTTGTTATTATGCAACAGCTGCTATGGGGAATTTAATGGTCAATAAAGATGGTGTACCAACCAATGCAGTTTATGGTTTTGCTAATAGATTAGAAAGTTTATTGAAACAAAATCCTGAGTATATTGTGGTTGCTTTTGATGCAAAAGGGAAGACTTTTAGAAGTGAGCTATTGGAAGAATATAAAGGGACAAGAAAGCCAACACCGGATGAACTTGTTTGTCAGTTTTCAATGATTAGAGAATATTTAGAAGCTCATCATATTCCTTATATTGAAAAAGAAGGATATGAAGGTGATGATATTATTGGAACGATTTCTAAAAAAGCGTCAAGTCAAGGCATGGAAGTAGCTGTTTATACAAATGATAAAGATATGATGCAATTGATTGATTCAAATGTTAAACAATACAAAAAGCCTCAAAAGACCAATGATTATGAAGTTATTACAGTTGAAAGTTTTAAAGAAAAATATAATTTAGAACCTAATCAAATGAGAGATCTTTTAGGTCTTATGGGAGACAGTGCTGATAATATTCCAGGAATTCCAGGAATTGGTGAAAAAACGGCTTTGAAGTTATTAAATCAATATGGGACAATAGAAAATCTAAAGGAACATATGGATGAATTAAAAGGTAAAATGGGTGAGAAAGTTAGAACGAATATTGAATTGGGCCTTTTATCTAAAAAGATTGCCACAATTATAACAGATGCACCTGTTGAATTAGATTTAGATGCTTGGAAATATGAAGGACAAGAATATAATGATGATCTTGCAGAGTTTTACAGACGTTATGATATGAATTCTTTACTTAAAAGAATGTCTCTTTCTACAGAAACAAAACAAAGTAAACCTTTAGAATATAAAATTGTTGAAACTTTGCCAAATATTAAAAAGAATACAGCTTTAATTGTAGGAGTCTATGATACGAATTATCATAAATCGGCTATTTTGGGATTTGGTCTTTATAATAAAGATGAAGCCTATTATATTTCTTTAGAGAATGCTATGCATGATGAAAACTTTAAGTCTTTCTTAAAAGATGAAAAGATTGAAAAATATGGTTATGATATAAAAAAATGTATCAATGCTTGTCGTTGGCATGGATTAGAAGTTAAAGGGTATACTTTTGATTTACAGCTTGCTTCTTATATTTTAAATCCTTCTTTAAAAGATGAAATTAAAATCGTTTGTGATTATTATCAATATTTTGATTTACAATTTGATGAGGAGGTTTTTGGAAAAGGTGCTAAAAAACATGTTCCTGAAGAAGATGTCTTATCGAAACATTATGTTTTACAAGCTAAAGCAATTTATGAATTAAAAAATGAAGCAGAACAAAGATTGAAAAAAGATCAACAATTTGATTTATACAAAAATGTTGAAATGCCTGTAGCGTATATTTTAGCGGATATGGAATTTCAAGGAGCTAAAATGGATAAAGATGTTTTAAAACAATTAGGAGATACTTTTAAAGGACAAATTGATCAATTAGAAAAAGAAATTTATTTATTGGCACATAAAGAATTTAATATTTCATCTCCTAAACAATTAGGAGAAGTTCTTTTTGAGGATTTAGGATTACCTAATGGTAAGAAAACAAAAACAGGTTATTCCACATCAGTAGATGTTTTAAATAAATTAAAAAATGTTCATCCAATTATTGATAAAGTTCTAAATTATCGTACATTAAGTAAACTTTATTCAACTTATATTATTGGGTTACAAGAACAAATCTTTATTGATGGAAAGACACATACTATTTATAATCAAGCTTTAACTCAAACAGGACGTTTATCATCAACAGATCCTAACTTACAAAATATACCAGTCAAAACAGAAGCAGGAAAACTTATTAGAAAAGCGTTTGTTCCTGAATATGATTATTTAATATCTTTTGATTATTCGCAAATTGAATTACGTGTACTTGCTCATCTAGCCAATGTCGCAAGTTTAATAGATGCCTTTAATCATGATAAAGATATTCATCGTCATACCGCAAGTGTTGTTTTTGGTGTAAGTGAAGAAGAGGTTACATCAACAATGAGACGAAATGCAAAAGCTGTTAACTTTGGAATTATTTATGGAATGTCTGATTATGGCTTGGCTGAACAATTAGGTGTCACTGTTAAAGAAGCTAAATCATTTATTGAAAAATATTTTGAAAAATATGCTGAGATTAAAGACTATATGAATAAAAGCATTGCTTTTGGAAAAGAAAATGGTTATGTTTCAACTGTCTTAAATAGAAAAAGATATATTCCAGAAATCAATGAAAAGAATTATATGAGACAAGAATTTGGAAAAAGATTAGCGATGAATTCTCCAATTCAAGGATCAGCCGCTGATATTATCAAGCTTGCAATGATCAAAGTGGATCAATTATTAAAAGAAAATCATATGAAATCAAAAATGATTTTACAAGTACACGATGAGTTGATTTTTGATGTTTATCAAAATGAATTGGATAAAATGATGAAACTTGTAAAAGAAGGAATGGAAAGTGCTTATCAAATGAAAGTGGAATTAAAAGCGGAAGGAACTTACGCTAAAAATTGGTATGAGTTAAAGTAGGTGAAAAAATGCCAGAATTACCAGAAGTTGAAACGGTTCGACGAACATTAGAAAATTTTATTTTAAATAAAAAAATTGAAGATATAAAAATTTTATATCCTAAAATCATTGATGATGATCAAGAAGAATTTGTGCAAACTTTAAAAAATAAGACTTTTAAAGAGATTGATCGTGTAGGGAAGTATTTGATTTTTAAATTGGAGGATGTTGCCTTTATTTCTCATCTTAGAATGGAAGGAAAGTATCAAATATGTAAAAAAGGAGATATACTTTCTAAACATGACCATGTTATCTTTGTATTAGATGAGGGCATGGAGTTAAGATATAATGATGTTAGAAAGTTTGGAAGAATGAAGTTGGTGGATCATGATGATTATAAAAATCAACTGCCTTTAAGTAAATTAGGCCCTGAACCTTTTGAAATAGATTACTTAGAGCTTTATCAAAAACTTAAAAAGAAAAATAAAGCGATTAAAACAGTTCTTCTAGATCAAAGTATTATGACAGGGATAGGAAATATTTATGCAAATGAAATTTGTTATCAAATGCATTTAAATCCTTATACTAAAGCCAATGTTTTAAGTAAAAAGAGAGTTAAAGAATTAGTGGATGTTGCTTGTGAGATTTTAAATAAGGCTATTTTACAAGGTGGAACGACAATTCATTCTTTTAGTGCTAATGGAATTGATGGTTTGTTTCAAGTGCAATTAAAAGTGCATATGCAAAAGCATTGCCCATTAGGACATGAGATAAAAAAAGTAATGATTAATGAAAGAGGAACATATTATTGTCCAATATGTCAAAAGGCAAAACGATGAAAGTATACGGAATAACAGGAAGTATTGCATGTGGGAAATCGACAGTCACACATTATTTAATAGAAAGAGGTTATCTTGTTGTTGATGCGGATTTGATTTCAAGAAATGCTCTAACAATTGATCAAGAATGTATTTTGAAGGTTCAAGAGTTATTTGGATGTGTTAAAGATGGAATTGTTGATCGAAAGGCATTAGGAAGAATTGTTTTTCATGATAAAAATGCTAAAAAACAGTTAGAGGCTATTATACATCCTTATGTGATTTTAAAAATGAAGGAAGAAATTGAAAAAAATAAAGAGAGAGATTGTATCTTTTTAGATATTCCTTTATTATATGAGTCTCATTTAGAATATTTGTGTGATGAAATTATTGTTGTTTATTTAGATGAACAAAGACAAGTTCAAAGATTGATGGCAAGAGATCATATTGATGAAAGTTATGCTTATACAATTATCAATAACCAAATTTCTTCTTTAAAGAAAAGAGAAATGGCCGATATTGTTTTTGATAACAATCAAGGGATAGAAGAGTTATATAAACAAATTGATGAATTTATAGAAAGGATCAGTCATGAAGAAATTATTAACGAGTGATGTTTATCAAGTAAGAAGTAGTTATATGCTTGATTTAACAGGTTATAAAACAGTTTTACAACTTTATCAACCATTGATTGGGATGGAAGCTACTGCTCTTTATCTAACACTCAATAGTGAATTGGATCAAATGACACTTACAAAAAGTCCTTCTTTGATTTCTAGATTATGTAAATTATCAGGATTTTCATTAAATTCTTTACAGGAATCTTTTGATAAGTTAGAAGCTGTAGGACTTGTATGTTCATATGTTAAACAAACGAATGATAATCGTTATCTTTTTGATTTGAAAATGCCGTTATCACCTCAAGAATTTATTAATCATCAAATTCTTAATCGTTTATTGAAAGATAGATTGAAAGATGAATATGAAAAAACAATAGCGATTTTTCAAACGTATAATGTTAATTTAAATGATTATCAAGAAATGACAGCATCGTTTACAGATGTTTTTGAAATTCATCATCATGAAAAAAATATATTAAAAGAAAAAAAATATAAACAAAAAATACATAATTCTATTGAAAATAGTTATGATCTAACGTTGTTTTATCAAGGTATTGAAAATTTACAATTATCTAAGAAAATGTTTGATCAAGAAGATGAAAAAATAATTCAACAATTAGGAATCTTATATCATATCAATGCTTTAGATATGCAAGATCTTGTCAAACAATCAATGATTGAAAATCATTTAAATAGTCGGTTATTGGCTCAAAACTGCCGAAACTATTATGATTTAAAAATGCCAGAAAAATTTACAGAGGTATTTCATAAGCAATCACCTTTGCTTCAAAGTGAAAAACAGGGAGAATCTTCTTTACAAAAACATATTTATTATTTAGAAAATATTTCACCTTATGATTTATTAAAAGATAAAATGGGTGGTAAAGAACCATTAAAAAGAGATCTTCAAGTTGTCGAATCTGTTTTAACAACGTTACAATTAGAGCCAGGAGTTGTCAATGTCTTAATAGAAACAACACTTCAAAAGTGTAATCAATCATTACCTAAAAATTTTATAGAAGCTTTAGGAAGTCAATGGAAAAGAAAAAAAATAAAAACAGTTCAAGAAGCGATAGAAGAAGGAAAAGTTTATTTGAAATATCAAAATCAACAACATCATGACTGGGATGATTTTACAAAAGATATTCAAATTGTTTCTCAAGAAAAATCAACAGCTGATAATATTGATGAAGATGCTCTTGCAATGTTAGAAAAATATGACTAGGAGGAGAAAAAATGCAAAGTTTACAAGATTTACATTTATTTGATGATGATCAAAATTTTCAAAAACAAAAAGAAGAAAGTATCAATGAACTTATAAAGGATCCTTACATAATGAAAGTTTTATCTGATGGACAAGTAGGACGAGATTTTATAGAAGAAAATTGGGTTGAATTTTTAGATTTTCAAGAAGATGTGCAAAAATGTAAAGATTGTATGGGGCTTTATCAATGTCATAAAGTTTCTAAAGGAATGAAGCAAGCGGTTCATGTTGAAAATCATCATTTAAAAACAGTACTTGTCCCTTGTAAGTATGGAAAAGAAATATTAGAAAAGCAAAATATTTTAAGTCATATTACTGTTTCAAATGTGAGTGATGATTTATTATTATCTGATTTAAAATCAATTAAAGATATTATGAACAAAGAACTTGCAAGTACAATTGATCATTTTTTATCGAATACGTCAAAAAAAGGTTTATTTATTTGTGGGCCATCTGGTTGTGGAAAATCAACATTAGCTGGTTTTTTAACAAGATCACTTGCTAAACAAGGATATCATTTAGGATATGTGCATTTTCCTACATATTTAATCGATTTAAAGAATTCTTTTAATGAATTTGGAAATGATAATAATATAGAGGAACTTCGTAATGTAGATTATTTAGTGATTGATGATCTAGGTGGAGAAAATGTAACAGGCTGGTCAAGAGATGAAGTTTTAGCAGCTGTATTGACATATCGTAATCAAAATAAAAAGATAACGTTATTTACCAGTCAATACACCCAAGATGATTTAATTAAAATCTATACTTTGAAAAAAGATGCTCGCGAAAAAATAAAAGTAGAGCGCTTACTTAACACAATATTTACAATGAGTATGCCAATTATGATAAAACAATAAGATTTAGCATAATAAATGTGTAAAAATTCTTGTAGAAAAGTCATGATTTGTGCTAAAATCACTATGTATGAAATGTTATGAAATAGGGAGTGAACATTATGGTTAAATGTATAGGAGTTTTAACTTCTGGAGGAGATGCTCCAGGAATGAACGCTGCTGTAAGAGCAGTAGCGCGTACATGCTTAAATAAAGGAATTGAAGTATATGGTGTAAAACTTGGTTATAAAGGATTACACGATGGAGAATTTATTAAGTTTGATCGTCATAGCACACGTAACATTATTAATATTGGTGGTACTATGTTAAAATCAGCAAGATTCCCTGAATTCAAAGATCCTGAAGTAAGAAAAGAAGCAATTGAAAAAATGAAAGAAGTAGGAATGGAAGCTTTAGTTGTTATCGGTGGTGACGGAAGTTACAATGGTGCATTAAAGTTAACTGAAATGGGTATCAACTGTATCGGTATTCCAGGAACAATTGATAATGATATTCCTGATACTGATCATACAATTGGATTTGATACTGCATTAAATACAATTGTTGATGCATTAGACAAATTAAGAGATACATCAAGTTCTCATCAAAGATGTACTATTCTTGAAGTTATGGGACGTAGATGTGGAGATTTAGCTATCAATGCTGGTATCGCTGATGGTGCTGAAATGGTAATCACTAGTGAAATTGGTTTTGATGAAAATAAAGTAATTGAAGTATTAAAAGCTTCAAAAGCATCTGATAAAAAACATGCAATCGTTGTTATTACAGAACATATTACAGATGTACATGAATTAGCTAAAAAAGTTGAAGCTGCAACTGGTTTTGAAACTCGTGCAAACGTTTTAGGACATATGCAACGTGGTGGTAGACCATCAGCAAGAGATAGAGTTCTTGCTTCAAGAATGGGTGTTTATGCCGTTGAATTACTTGAAGCTGGAAAAGGTGGTTTATGTGTAAGTGAAGTAAATGGTCAAATCAAAGGATTACCAATTACTGAAGTATTAGGACATAAACGTGAAACTGACTTTAGTATTTACGAAGATGCTATTAAACTTCGTTAATATAAACTTAAATGAAAATATGATTGTGAGGATATTAGGATGGTATTAGAAAAAGAAAGAAAAAAGAAAACACGTATTGTGTGTACAATTGGGCCAGCTTCTGAAGATAAAAAAGTCTTAACTAAATTAGTTCAAGCTGGTATGAACGTAATGAGATTAAACTTCTCTCATGGTGATTTCGAAGAACATGGGGGAAGAATTAAAACTTTAAGAGAAATCAACAAAGAATTAAACAAAAACGTAGCTATCTTATTAGATACTAAAGGACCTGAAATTAGAACTGGTGATTTCGTTGGTGGAAAAACTGAATTCAAAAAAGGTCAAGTTTCTACTATCTGTGTAGAAGATATTGAAGGAACAAGTGAAAGATTTACAATCACTTATAAAGATTTATATAAAGATGTTAAACCAGGTGGTTTCATCTTAGTAAACGATGGTCAAGTAGAATTATTAGTTGATCATGTTGATGGTACTGATATCGTATGTATCTGTGCTAACGATGGTGTTGTTAAAAACAAACGTGGAATCAACGTTCCAGGAATCAAATTAGGATTCGATTACTTATCAGAAAAAGATATCGGAGATTTAACTTTTGGTTGTCAACAAGGTGTTGATTTCATCGCTGCATCATTCGTAAGACGTCCACAAGATGTTTTAGATGTTAAAAAATTATTAATTGAAAACGGTCGTCCTGAAATTCAAATCATCGCTAAAATCGAAAACAGCGAAGGTGTTGAAAACATGGATGAAATCTTAAAAGTTGCTGATGGTATCATGGTTGCTCGTGGTGACTTAGGTGTAGAAATTCCTGCTGAAGATGTACCATTAATTCAAAAAGAATTAATCAATAAATGTCGTGCTGCAGGTAAAATCGTTATCACTGCTACTCAAATGTTAGATAGTATGCAAGAAAACCCAAGACCAACACGTGCTGAAGTATCTGACGTTGCTAACGCAATCTATGATGGTACTGATGCAATCATGTTATCTGGTGAATCTGCTCAAGGTAAATATCCAGTAGAAGCTGTTGAAACTATGACTAAAATTGCTTTAAAAACTGAAGGAACTTTAGATTATGCTTCATTACAAAGAAAAGCAATCAGAACTGCTTCATTAGATCAAAGTGAAGCTATCTGTATGTCAGTTGCTGAAATCGCATCTAAATTCAACGTTGCTGCAATCGTTGCATTCACTGATTCAGGATTTACAGCTAGAAAAATGTCTAGATATCGTACAAAATCTATGATTATTGCTGCTACTCCAAATGAACAAACTACAAGAGCATTAGCTATTAACTGGGGTGTTAAATCAGTATTATGTAAACAAATGGATACAAGAGCTGCTATGATTGAATATGCTCAAGTTATCGCTAAAGAAAACTTAGTTGAACCAGGTGAACAAATCATTGTTACTGCTGGTACACCAGGTGTTGCTGGAACTACTTCTTACTTAGAATTAATTACAGTAAAATAATTAAAATTAATAAAAAAAGCTCCGTTTCATTTGAAACGGAGTTTTAATTTTAGTTTCTTTTAGAAATAACAAGGGCAAGTTTTCCAATGATTTTAAATTCATGATAATTATATTCATTAATAATAATTGGAGAATATTTATCATTTGCAGGTTGTAAAATAATACAATTTTGTTTAGAATCATTAAAATATTTTTTACATGTTGCAATATTATCTTCAATGCCAAAACATCCCACATCACCATTATTAAGTTGCTGTGTCTTTTCAAAAATAATAAGATCCCCAGATTGAATATTTTCATCAATCATACTATCTCCATCAGCATATTGACAAAAGTAATCCTTTCGAGAACTTAATAGAGATTCAGGTAAAGAAATATATTCTTCAATATTGTCTTCAACAAAAATACCATCTCCACAACAAACATCACTATATAAGGGAATATCTATATTATGACTATGTCCATGATAGGCTGGCTCATCAATACCTAATAAATAATTAGGAGTAACATTAAATATTTCTGCAAGTCGGGAAAGTGTTTCCTTTTTTAAATTTGGAACACGTCCGTTTTCATATTTTGCAATTGCTGATTTTTGAACACCGAGCATTTCTCCTAGTTGTTGTTGAGTTAAACCCTTTTCTTTTCTTAATTTTTTAATACGTTCACCTGTCATCTAATCACTCCTTGTGTCTTAATATTACCATATTATAGACTATGTAGTAAACAAAATATCTAAAAAAGACACAAAAGTATTGACGAAACTTAGAGATGGAGTTATATTATAAGTGTCTTAAAAAGATACATTAATAAAAATAAATTTTAAAAGTTGAAATTAAAGAAACAAAAGGAGGAACTATTATGGAAAAATTATCAAATAAGGGATTAGTTACAATCATTTTAGGAGCATTAATGATGGGATCGGTAGTAGTTCAATGTGTTTCGCATATCATTGATGCGATACTTATTTTTTAAAAATCTTGCTTTTTATATACAAATAGTTATAATAAGTTCCATTAGTATGAAGTTCAAAATAATTTTAAGGAGATACAAATGGAAAAAATTGCAATTATAACAGATTCATGTAGTGATATAAAAAAAGAATATAGAGAGTTATATGATATACATGTTTTACCAATACAAATTCAATATGATGGAAAGAGTTATAGAGATGGTGTAGATATTACTTCTAATGATATTTATGCGATTCAAGATGAAAAAGTAATTAAAACTTCTTCACCAGTTGGAGAAGATTTGTTTAATTTATTAGATCAACTAAAAGATAAAGGATGTACTCATGTTATTGGTTTATTTTTATCTAGTGGTATATCTGGGACAGGTAATCAAATGAGGTTATTTTGTCAAACTTATGAGAAATTAAAATGTCATATTGTTGATAGTCAAAGTGCATCAGTGGGATTAGGAGTTATTGCTATTAGTCTTGCTAAATATAGAGAAGAAGGAAAGTCTTTTGATGAATTAATTGAAATTGCAGATTTCTTGTGCCATCAAAATTATGCTTATTTTTCAATAGATGATTTAAATTATTTACAAAAAGGTGGACGTATTGGTAAGGCTTCGGCATTTTTAGGAACAACACTAAAGATCAAACCAATTCTTTCTTTTGAAAAAGAAAATGGAGAAATTTATGTTCCAGCTAAAGTGAGAGGTTCAAAGAAAGTAAAATCAAAATTGATAGATTTAATAGAAAGTCATCTTGAAGAAAATCCACATCAAAAATTTGCATTGGCTATTGCAGATGCTAATAATTTGGAAGAAAGAAATATTTTGGAAGGAATGTTAAAAGAAAGGTTTCCTCAATTTACATATATAATCGATGGTCATGTTGGTGCTGCTTTATCTTGTTATCTTGGTTCAGGACTTTTAGGAGTAGCAATTCAATTTTTACCAGAATAAAAAATATTCAGGGTGTCCTGAATATTTTTTATATTATTTCCATAATTTTCCGTTTTGATAAACTTTAACAATTAATTGAGCGATTTCATCAATTCCCATATCACTATTAATACATAAATCATAGTCTTTCATATTTGCCCATGTATTTGTTGTGTAATAATTATAATAACTCTTTCTTTGTTTATCTCTTTTTTGAACATATTTTTTAGTATTTTCGTGTTCTTCTTTATAATCTTTTTCAACACGTTCAATTCTAGATTCTAAAGGAGCATACACAAATATTCTTAAAACATGAGGATAGTCTTCTAAAATATAGTTTGCACATCCATTAACAATAATACAATCTTCTTTTTCAGCAAGATGTTTAATGATTTTGGCTTGTGTAGCATAAACTTGGTCATTAATTGGTAAAACAAGAGGACCATTATTAAGTGAATAAGCAAAACTTGATGATTTTTCTTGAGATGCTTTACGAATTGTATCAATATCAATACCTAATTGGCGCGCTGTTTCATCAATAAGTTCATTATCATAGAAAGCAATATTTAAAGCTTCAGCTACTTTTTTAGCAATCAATCTTCCTCCAGAACCATATTCTCTTGTAATAGTAATAATTTTTTGAGTCATAATAAGAACCTCCTTATATATAGTATATTATATCATATTTTTTAAATAACTCTAACTAAATAGTGTATAATAATAGATAGATGTATAAGGAGGCTTTTTATAATGTGGTTTAATGAAAGTGTATTTTATCAAATTTATACTCTTAATTTTTGTGGGGCTCCTCGTGATAATGATGGAATTGTGGAACACCGTATTTTAAGATTGAATGATTTTATGGATTATTTTGAAGATTTAGGAATAAATGCTATTTATTTTAATCCTGTGTTTTCAAGTGATCATCATGGTTATGATACAAGAGATTATTGTAAAATTGATGAACGTTTAGGAACAAATGAAGATTTTATTGAAATTTGTAAAAATTTACATGATAGAGGGATGCGTGTTGTTTTAGATGGTGTTTTTAATCATGTAGGAAGAGGCTTCTTTGCTTTTCAAGATGTTTTAAATAATAGAGAAAATAGTCAATATAAAGATTGGTTTAGAATTGATTTTAACGGCAATTCACCTTATGATGATGGTTTTTATTATGAGGGATGGGAAGGACATTATGAATTAGTTAAATTAAATTTAGATCATCCAGATGTTCAAAATTATTTATTAAGTGCTATTGATTATTGGATTGATGCCTTTGATATTGATGGTATTCGTTTAGATGTTGCCTATAGTTTACCAAGATGGTTTATGGCAATGTTAAAAGATCATTGTAGACAAAAAAAGGCGGATTTTTTCTTGTTAGGTGAAGTTTTAGGTGATAATGCAGGATATATGTTTAGTGAAGCACATTTAGATAGTATTACAGATTATCCTGGTTTTAAAGGACTTTGGTCTTCGTTTAATTCATTAAATATGTTTGAAATGGCTCATACAATAAAACGTAATTATGGAGAAATGTATAGAGGACAAACATTATTTAGTTTTGTTGATAATCATGATGTAGAAAGAATAGCATCTAAATTAACAGATTTAGAAAAATTACCACTTATTTATGGTATGTTATTTTCTTTACCAGGAATACCATGTATCTATTATGGAAGTGAATGGGGACAAACCGGAAAGAAAGAACAGGGAAGTGATGATTCTTTAAGACCAGAGTTTACCAAACCAATGCCTAATGATTTAACAAAATATATAAAAAAATTGATTTCTATTAGAAATCAATCATCTGCTTTACAAAAAGGTGAGTTTAAAGAATTGGTTTTAACAAATAAACAATTTGTTTTTGAAAGAAATGATCAACAAGAAAGAATTATTGTAGCATTAAATTTAGATGATCAAGAATTTACCATTTCTTTAAATGAAAATCTTATTTCTTTAATTGATCAACAAGAAATTGAAAATCAAGGACAAATAGTATTAAAGCCCAAAACAATTCATTATTTTAAAGTAAAATAAAAGGTTCGAAAGAACCTTTTATTTATTCAATAACCATAGCATTTTCGATTGGTACTAATGGATATTCTTTATTAATATGATCATAGTATAAAACACCATCAAAATGATCAAGTTCATGTTGTAAACAAATAGCTAAAAATCCTCGAGCAACAATTTTTACATCTTTGTTTGTAAGTACGTCAAATCCTTCAACAGTGATTTTAGCATGACGTGGAACATAACCTTTTACATCTTCAGGAACTGATAAACATGCTTCTCCAGTTTTTAAATAAGATTGTTTAGGTGTATAAGAAACAATCTTAGGATTCGCCAAAGCATAATCAGTAGATTTTGTTACATTTCCTTCTTCATCATAATCTAAAACATGGATGGCACACATTCTTTTTGGAACACCAAGTTGAATAGCTGCAATACCTACTGCAGGTCTTAAATCATATTTTTCAGAAAGTTCTTCATCTTGGCTTGCAACTAAAAATTCATGCATTTTCATGAGTAAATCATGATTTTCTTTGGATAGAGGAAGTTCAACCTCTTTTGACACTGTTCTAATTAATTCGTTTGAATCATCTATAATATCTTTCATTAATAACATTTTTTTCACCTCATTCGTGGTTATTATAACATATTTTGAGGTGATTGAAATATCTAAGGTCTAATTCTTGAATTACCACAAATGATTAATAATAAGAAAACAACTAAAACAATTGCAAACCAACTACATCCTGTATTGTTGCAACCAAAGCCACCCATAATAGGTGTATAGCCGCATGTGTTGCATCCACCACAGCCAAATGGATTATTGACATATCCATTGCAGTTATAATCACAGTTCATTGTTTATCCCTCCTTTACTATTACCATATTATGATTTCAAATAATTGTATGGGGGATTTATCATAAGTCATTTATTTTTATACTTTTTTAAGTTATAATATTTTACTGAAATGAGGTGTAAATAATGGACTATAATTATCCACTAGACTATACATGGTCAACAGAAGATATTATTGATGTTATGTCTTTATATAATGCAGTAGAAAAAGCATATGAAGAAGGAATAAGTAAAACAGATTTTTTAAATGCTTATAGAAAATTTAAAAATGTTGTTGGGACAAAGAGTGAAGAAAAGCAAATTGATAAAGAATTCCAAGATGTTTCTGGATATTCTATTTATAAAGTTTTTAAAGCAAGTCAAGAAAATGATTGGATCAAATTATAATGACAAAAAGAATAAAAGCTTTTTTTAGAAAAAAAGGGGCAGATAAGCCTATCTTTTTTGCAGTTTTTGTATTGATTTGTTTAGGAATTGTAATGATTGGTTCAGCATCAATTGGAGCGGTCTCTTCAAAAGGAACGGCATTTGCAATAAAAAATATGATTACACAATCTATTTATGTAGCAATAGGTGTTTTTATTATGATGGTTCTTACAAAGGGTTTTAAATTAAAAATGATTAATTACAGAAGTTCAATGGCTGTATATATTATGGGAATCATCTCAATGTGTGGCTGTGTTTTTTGGACGACCAAAGGTTCACATGCTTGGATTCATTTAGGTCCTTTTACAGTACAGCCAGCAGAATTTATGAAAATTGGTATGGTTCTTATTTTATCTTATATGCTTACTGAAACTGATTCAGCATTTGTAGTAAAAGGAAAATTTAGAACAGCTGAATTAAAAAGTAAATTTTATAAAGATAAATTTAACAAATGTGTTTTGTTCCCTTTAGCTCTTATGGTTTTTGCATTTGGAATAGGAGTTATTGTACAAAAGGATTTAGGAAGTTCTCTTATTCTAGCAGCAATTTGTTTTGTTTGTTTTATGTCAACACCAAGAGATTATTATAAAAAATATAAAAAACTCGTTTGGATTGCTTTAGCTGTAGCGGTTATTATTTTAGGATTCTTAATTACAGCTGTTTTACAGGGATATCAATTACAACGTATTGATTCTTGGTTAAAACCATTAAAAATAGAAAATATTTATGATAGTTCATGGCAACTTGTCAATTCTTTGATTGCTTTTACAGATGGTGGTATTTTTGGACTTGGATTAGGGAATTCTATTCAAAAATATGATTATATTCCAGAGGCACATAATGATTTTATAGGGGCCATTATTTATGAAGAACTTGGTATTTTTGGGTTGGCTTTAATGATTATTCCAACAGCTATTATTATTTTTAGATTATTAAAATATGCAGATCAAATTCAAAATAATAAATCAAGAGTTATTTTGATAGGAATAGCTTCTTATTTTATGTTACATTTATTTGTTAATTTAGGTGGCGTTTCAGGATTGATTCCAATGACAGGTGTTCCATTATTATTGGTATCATCTGGGGGATCTTCAACGATTGCTGCTTTAATAGCAATAGGTATTGCCCAAGCAATTATTTCCAAGTTCAACAAAGAACAACTAGAAAAAACAGACACACAATTATAAATGTTTCATATGATATATTAGGTGATTTGATGGATAATTTAAAAGAGTTTAAAGCTTTTTTAAAGACAATACCAAGTATTAAAGAAGATGTATTAAATCATCGCTATACTTGGCAAGAAATATATGAAATCTATACAATGTATGGAGAAGATGATCATTTTTTTAAACCGTATAAGGAACATCCAATAGAAAATATGAATGTTTTAGAAATTATCAAAAATGTTGATTTGGAATCATTATCTTCTTCTTTGCAATCAATCGAAAAAGTTTTAGGAATTGTTTCTAATCTTTTAGATAAAAATAAAGAAGGTAAATAATGAAAGAAGAAGTTTTAGATTATATACGTAAGCATCCTGTTTGGTATGTTACATTATGTCATTATCCAGAAAAATATGATGATTTATTAGATGAAATACATCAAAAAAAACAAAGTACAGTTTTAGAAAAGCTAGAAAGAATATCAATACTAATGAGTATGTTGGAGATGTTACAATGAATGAAACAATATATGATTTAATAGATGCTATCAAAGAAGATAAGCGCTATCTACAATTTAAAGAGCAATCTTTAAAATTATTAAATCAAGAAACAAAAGAATTATTAGATAATTATCAAAATCTTTTACAAGAATTAGATGATTTGAAAAAGTTTGAAAAATATATTGATTTGACACAGAAAAGACAAGAATTAAATGAAGTAAGAAAAAGAATGTCACAAAATGAAAACATTCAAAAATATTATCAAAGTTATTATAAAATCAATGAATTACTCGATGAAGTAACAAAAATTGTTTTTAAAGATATTAGTGATTCATTAGATACATCAGGGTATAAATTATGAGAGTGATTGCAGGAAAGTATAAAAAAAGACAATTAAAAGTTCCTAAGAGTCAATTAACAAGACCGACAACAGATAAAAATAAGGAAAACCTTTTTAATATGATTGGACCATATTTTCAAGGAGGAACGGTATTAGATTTATTTGGAGGTAGTGGTGGACTTGGAATAGAAGCGATTTCTAGAGGGTGTAATACACTTTATAGTGTGGATCATCAATACGAAGCTTTTAAAACAATTAAAGAAAATTTTTCTCTTTTAAAATTGGAAAATTGTTTTCCCTTGAAAATGGATTATAAAAAAGCTTTAAAATATTTGTATGAAAAAGGTATAAAGTTTGATTATGTTTTTTTAGATCCACCTTATGGAAAAGGACTTGTTGATGATATTCTTCAATATTTAATTGATCATCAAATGTTGAATCCACAAGCGTGTATTGTAGTAGAAGAATTAAAAGAAGTTGAGTTTAAAGAAATAGAAGGAATTGAGTTGAATAAAAGAAAAGAGTATGGAATTACAGCTCTTAATATTTTTTATTATGAGGATTAAATCATGAAGAAAATTGCTGTATATAATGGATCGTTTGATCCAGTTACAAATGGACATTTAGATATTATTGAACGTGCTGCAAAGATATTTGACATATTATATGTAACGGTAGCTATTCATCCAACAAAAGTAGGCTTGTTTACGATTGAACAAAGAAAAGAACTTTTAAAAAAAGCAACAGCTCATTTAAAAAATGTAATTGTTGATTCAACAGATGAACTTTTTATGGATTATGTCAAAAAAGTCAATGGACAAGTGCTTATCCGTGGCTTACGTTCAACAACAGATTTCGATTATGAATTACAATATGCACAATCTAATCAATATTTAAATAGTCAAATAGAAATAATGTATTTAATGACAAAGCCATCACATTCTTTTATCTCATCATCTGTCGTTAAAGAAATAGCTAGTTATCATAAGCCACTTACAGGCTTAGTGCCAGAGTGTGTTGAAGATGCATTAAAAAAAGTATATCAAGATCAATAAATCGCTTCGGCGATTTTTTTTAGTCCAATTTGTTCTAAAATCATAGAGTAGATTGTAAATCATATACACTGATAAAGAGGTGATCAAATGAATATTTTTATTGGAGAAAATAATTTAAAAGATTATGTTTTTTTAAAATCGATTATTGAAAAATGGGGTATAGAAAGACAACAAGAAATCTATTTTCATTGGTATAAACAGCTTTATTATCAATTACCAAAATGTTTAAAAAACTGTGATCTTGTATTTTTAGAATTAGATATGAAACATATCAATGGTTTTGAATTTGCAAAGATTTTAAGAAAAAAAGATTTATCAATACCGATTGTTTTTCAAACAAAAAATACACATTATGGGATATTAAGTTATCAAGTACAAGCGATGCACTACTTATTAAAGCCACTTGTTCAACAAGAAATATATAAAATACTTGATCGCGTTTTATTACATCAACATTCTAAGACATTTATTTATCAGTTTAAAAAAGAAGTTCACAAAATACCTTATGAAGACATTATTTATATAGAAGCTTATCAACACCATGTTATGATTCATCAAAATGATATAGCAAAAAGAAATTATCTCAGTTTAAAAGAAATAGCTTTACAATTAGATGATTCTTTTTGTCGTTGTCATCGAAGCTATATTGTTAATTTAAAATATGTTGAGAGGATAGAAGGAATGAATTGTATCACTAAAAATAAACAAGTTATTCCTATTTCTAAGAAATACAAAAATGATTTTATTGAAAAAATCGTGAGACAAATGTGAAACAAATTTGAGACAAAAATGAGACAAATGTGAAACAAATTCGAGACGAATTATTTTGTAAAATGTATTAAAATAGATGTGGGTGAAGAAGATGAAATGTTCGAGATGTCAAAATGAAGATGTTCAATATTTTTTTGAAAACAATGGGCGTATTTATTGTAGAAAATGTATTGCTTTTTCTACAAAGACAGTTAACTTAAAACCTGTTAAAAATGAAAAGAAAATATACTATCATTTAAATTATTCATTAAACTTAGAACAAGAAAGAACTTCAAGATTATTGATAGAAAGATATCAAAATCATCAAAATACAGTATTAAAAGCAGTAACAGGAGCAGGAAAGACGGAAATGATTTATGGTGTCATTGAATATGCATTGAATTTAGGACATCATGTTTGTTTGACGATGCCAAGAAAAGAATTGGTTATAGAATTAGCAAAGAGAATTCAAAAACAATTTTTTAATATTCAGCCCATTCTTGTTTATGGAGGACATACAGAGTGTTTAGAAGGACAATTTATTATTTGTACAACACATCAGCTGTATCGGTATCCACGAATGTTTGATTTATTGATTTTAGATGAGTATGATGCTTTTCCATATCGTGATAATGAAGTTTTGGAAAATATATTAATGAATAGTATAAAGGGAAATTATGTGTTTATGTCTGCAACGATTGAAAGTGGAGATGTACAAGTCTTACAAAGGTTTCATCATCAACCATTACCAATTCCTACTTGTAAGGTAATGGGAAACTTTATGATGTTGTGTCATCTTGTTTATCAATTAAAAAAGTATCAAAAAGATAAAAAACCGGTGTTTCTTTTTGTACCACGTATTGAAATGACAAGACAAGTACAAAAATTTCTTAAATTCTTTTCTATTAAAAGTCACTGTGCTACGTCAAAAGAACAAAATATTCATCAATCATTAGAAATGATTAAATCCCATGAAATAGATGTTATTGTATGTACAACAGTTTTAGAAAGAGGAATGACTGTTGAAAATGTACAAGTTATTATTTTACATGGTGAACATCCCCTTTTTGATAAAGAAATACTTATTCAAATAGCAGGGCGAACAGGGCGAAAAGTACCCTATACAAATGGAGATATTATCATTTATACAAATAGACAAACGAAGGCTATTAAAGAATGTATCAAGGATCTTCAACAAAGCAATGCCTTATCTGCCATAAAGAGTTAAATCAACAACAAGATCTTTTTCACTTGGTGAATAATTCTTCTCTTTGTTTAAGCTGTATAAGAAAATTTAAAATAATAAATAGTGATATAAGGATTCAAGGATATCATGTCAAGGTTTTATATGAATATAATGATTTTTTTAGACAACTCCTTTTTCAATATAAAGCATTAGATGATTATGCTTTAAAAGATTGTTTTATAGAATCATTTCAAGAATTAAAAAGGACCTACAAAAATTATATCATTGTTGTTATTCCTAGTAGTCAAAAAGATAATAAAAGACGTGGCTTTTGTCCTAATGTTGAAATTGTTAAGACATTTTCTCAACATATTTTTACAGGTTTGTATAAAAAAGAAGACTACAAACAGACAAAACAAAAAGATCGAAGCCAAGTAAAGAAAATATTATCTATTAAAGAGGGAAATCTTCTTTATAAGAAGAATGTTTTAATATTTGATGATGTGATGACTTCATCAAATACTTTACAAGCAGCGTTTCAGCAAGTAGAAAAATATCACCCTAAACAAATAAAAGCATTAGTATTGGCTTGCCCTCATATTGATTATTTTAAAAAATAATCAATTCTATTGTAGACACTAAGAAAACCACTAACCAATAGTAAGGGTAAGCTTTATGCTTTTGCTAGAAATGTTTTTTATTACTTTTTCAACAAATATGTAAAATAGTGTGAACTATTTGACAATAGAGATGACATTTTTTTGTTATAAATGACACGTAAAATTTATTTGTCGAATGAAAATGATAACTTTTTTATAAAATATTAAATATACTGAAATAGACAAGGAAAGGATGATGAAAGTGCAAGGAAGAGTCAAATGGTTTAATGCCGAAAAGGGATTTGGATTTATTGATCGAGGAGAAGGAAAAGATGTCTTTGTTCATTATAGCCAAATTGTTCAAAATGGATATAAAACACTTAATGAAGGCGAATTAGTTGAGTTTGAATTATATCAAAGCGAACGCGGTATGCAGGCAAAACATGTCGTAAAAATCTAGAGATAATCTCTAGATTTTTATTTTAAGTAGGGATATTTAAATTTTGCTTTTAATAATCACAATTATTTGATATAATTAAACTCGATTACAAGCGTAAAAGGAGCGTGTATGTATGGCTAGTAGAAAGCAAGAAATAAGAAAAGAAATTAAAAAGAAAAACGCTAAATTAGGAATCGATGTTGAAGCAGCTAAAAATATTGTTGATTTACAAGATCAACAAGGTGAAGATATACATGTAGAAGATTTTAAAAATGAAGAATATAATGGAGAAGTTATTCCATTTTCTACAACACCTCAAAAAACAAAAAAAGGCTTTGTTTCAAAAATTAAAGGTGTTTTCGATGATGAAAGAAAACAACTTAAAAAATTAGATAAGATTGCTCAAGAAATTATTTCTTTAGAAGATAAGTATAGTGCTTTGTCTGATGAAGAATTAGCAAATCAAACAAATGTATTAAAAGAAAAATTAAATAACGGTAGTGAATTAGATGATATTTTAATTGATGCTTTTGCAGTTGCAAGAGAAGCTGCATGGCGTCAAATTCATTTAAAAGCTTTTAAAGTTCAATTAATGGGTGGTATTGCATTACATAATGGTGATATTGCTGAAATGAAAACAGGTGAAGGTAAAACATTAACTTCTATTTTCCCAGTTTATTTAAATGCATTAACTGGAAAAGGAGTTCACGTTATTACTGTTAATGACTATTTGGCTGAACGTGATGCTAGAAATAATGGTAAAGTATTAGAATTTTTAGGATTAACAGTTGGATTAAATAAAAGAGAATTAACACCTCAACAAAAACAAGAAGCACATGGTTGTGATGTTACTTATACAACAAATGCTGAATTAGGTTTTGACTATTTAAGAGATAATATGGTTACTTCAATGGAAGATAAAGTATTAGTTAAAGGACTTAACTATGCTTTGATCGACGAAGTTGACTCTATTTTAATTGATGAATCAAGAACACCATTGATTATTTCAGGTGGTAAGAAAAATACAGCTGCTTTATATTTACAAGCAGATCGTTTTGTTAAATCATTAATTGCTGAAAAAGATTATGAAGTTGATATTGAAACAAAAACGGTTTCATTAACTCCAAAAGGAATCGAAAAAGCAGAAAAAGGATTTAAGATTGATAACTTATATGATATTCAACATACTTCATTAGTTCATCATATCAATCAAGCATTAAAAGCAAACTATGCGATGACTCGTGATGTTGAATATATGATTGCAACAGAAGATGGTACAAGAGATATTCGTAATGCAAAAATTATGATCATTGATCAATTTACTGGACGTGTTATGCCAGGACGTGCTTATTCTGATGGGTTACATCAAGCAATTGAAGCTAAAGAAGGTGTTCCAATTAAAGAAGAAACAGAAACAAGAGCAACAATCACATATCAAAATTTCTTCAGACTATTTAATAAATTAGCAGGGATGACTGGTACTGCAAAAACAGAAGAAGAAGAATTTATGATGATCTATAACATGCGTGTTATTGAAATTCCAACAAATAAACCAGTTATTCGTGATGACCGTAATGATAAGATCTATTCTACAAAAACAAATAAATTTAAAGCATTATGTGATGAAGTTGTTGCAAGACATGCTTATGGTCAACCAATTCTAATTGGGACTGTATCGGTTGAAACTTCAGAAATTTTATCAAAAATGTTAGATAAAAGAGGAATTAAACATAATACATTAAATGCGAAAAACCATGCTAAAGAAGCTGAAATCATTGCAAGAGCAGGTCAAAAAGGAGCGGTGACAATCGCTACAAACATGGCGGGTCGTGGTACTGACATTAAACTTGGTAAAGGTGTACCTGAAATTGGTGGTTTAGCAGTTATTGGTTCTGAAAGACATGAATCTAGACGTATTGATAATCAGTTACGTGGACGTTCTGGACGTCAAGGTGACCCAGGATATTCTGTATTCTATGTTTCGTTTGATGATGAATTAATGCAAAGATTTGCTGGTGAAAAATTACAATCATTTAGTAATTATTTAGATGATGATATGGCTATTGAAAATAAAATGGTTTCAAAAGCTATCGAAAATGCACAAAAACGTGTTGAAGGTCAAAACTTTGATTCACGTAAACATATTCTTGAATATGATGATGTTATGAGACAACAACGTGAAATTATGTATAAAGAACGTGATGAAATCATGTCATTAGATAATTTAGATGATATTATCAAAGGTATGTTCAATCAAGCAATTGAAATGACAATCAATAGATGTACAACTCATGGTAAACATGATGAAGTTGATGTGGATGCTGTTTTAGATTTTGTAGCTAAAAATTATATGTTACTTGCTGAAATTGATGCTAAGAATAAAGATGTTGTTAAAAATGATTCTAAGAAATTATTAGAAACTTTAACAGAAATTTGCTTCTCTCAATATCAAATGAGATTAAATAAAGATATTGATCATGCAAAAATCGTTAATTATGAAAGAAGTGTTTTATTAGGAGTTATTGATTATACTTGGATCAATCATATTGATGCAATGACTAAACTTAGAAATGGTATTTATTTACGTGCGTATGCACAAAAGAATCCACTTTCTGAATATACAGAAGAAGCGTTCTATATGTTTGAACAAATGAAACTTTCTATTGTTGATATGATTTCTAAAAATATTGTGCATATGGGTATTCGTCCTGGTAGTTCAGCAGAAGAAAATATTCCTCATTTAAAATTAGAAGTAGAATTTAAATAATGGAATTATATGAAATAAAAAATGGGCTTTATCAAGCCCATTTATTAATAGACGAATATAGAAAATCAGCACAAATTGATGAAAAATTAAGAGAAATAGAAGGTCTTTCATATCAAACAATGCAAGATGACTTTTGGGATGATCCAACAAAAGCTAAAAAGATCTATGACGAATTAAATGATATGAAAAAAATTACTGATGAATATGAAAGTCTTTGTCAATCATTAAATTCATTAGATGAAACATATACATTAGTTAAAGAAACGGATGATCAAGAATTTCAAACTATTTTAGAAAGTGATTATCAAGATTTTGAACAAAGAATGGGTGAATTTGAAAAAATTTTACTTTTATCTGGAAAGTATGATAGTGCTAATGCCATCGTAGAAATTCATCCAGGTGCAGGAGGGACAGAAAGCCAAGATTGGGCAGAAATGTTGTATCGTATGTACCAAAGATATTGTTCGTCGAAAGATTTTAAAATAGAAGTTTTAGATTATTTAGATGGAGATGTTGCAGGTATTAAATCAGTTACTTTCTTGGTTAAAGGAAAATATGCTTATGGACATTTAAAGGCTGAAAAAGGTGTTCATCGACTTGTTAGAATATCTCCATTTGATTCTTCCAAAAGACGTCATACTTCATTTGCATCCATTGATGTTATTCCTGAATTAGATGATACAATTGAAATTGACATTAAACCAGAAGATTTAAGAATTGATACTTATCGTGCAAGTGGAGCAGGTGGACAACATATTAATAAAACAGATTCAGCAGTTAGGATTACCCATATTCCTACAGGAACAGTCGTTACTTGTCAAAGTCAAAGAAGCCAAATTCAAAATAGAGAACAAGCAATGATGATGTTAAAAAGTAAGTTATTTGCTTTAATGGAAGAAAAACAAGCAAAAGAATTAAAAGAAATACAAGGTGAGCAGAAAGAAATTGCTTGGGGTTCACAAATTCGCTCTTATGTTTTACATCCATATTCTTTAGTAAAAGATAATCGTTCATTATATGAGTCTAATAATCCTAAAGATGTTTTAGATGGAAACTTAGATGATTTTATTTATGCGTATTTGAAATCTCGTATACAGGAGGGTAGTCATGAAGAATAAATTTTTTAAAAAATGTTTAGAAATTGCTGTGATTGTTATTGGTAATGCTATTCTAGCATTTGGAATTTGTGCTTTCATTACCCCTCATGGGATTATTGTTGGTGGTGCTTCTGGGTTAGGATTAATTGTCAAACAAATAACAGGAATTCCTTTATCGCTTGTTGTTTATGTAATCAATATTATTATGTTTATTGCAGGCTATTTTTTTCTAGGAAAATCTTTTGCAGCTAAAACATTATTAAGTACAATTATTTTCCCAACATTTTTAACAATATTTGAAAATACTTCGGGGGTTACACATCTTACAAATGATTTACTCTTATCCTCTGTTTATGCAGGAATTTTTGTAGGTGGAGGATTAGGACTTGTTTTAAGAATGGGAGCAAGTACCGGAGGAATGGATATACCACCATTAGTTCTAAATAAAAAAACAGGTATTTCTACGACTGTTCTTATTAATGGCTTTGATTGTATTATCCTAGCTTTACAAGTTCCTTTTTCAAATGTTGAACAAATTCTTTATGGTATTTTAGTTGTTTTGATTACTGCTTTGGTCATGGATAAAATGATTTTATTAGGTGAATCTAAAATTCAAGTATTGATCATTTCACCAAAATGGAATGAGATTCAAAGTATTCTTTATGATCAAATAGATCGAGGATGTACGCTTATGAATATTACCACAGGTTATAAAAAACAAGATATGTATGCAGTGATGTCTGTTGTCAGCCGCCGAGAATTAGTGACACTTACCAATGAAATTTTAAAAATTGATGAGGCAGCATTTATTATTACAAATGAGACACATAATGTAAGAGGAAGAGGATTTACATTACCTAATATAGATTTATAAAAAAAGTGCTATTTTCTTAGCACTTTTTTTAGTAAATGTGTTTTACGTAAAGTTTTTTTACGTTTTCTTTTTTTATCGTTTTGTATATGTGATTGATAAATAAGAGATTCAAGTTTCCTTTTTTTATCTAGAATTTCTTTTCCTTCATTTTTTTTTCTTTCTAATTCTATACGTTGATGATAATCAATAGCATATTGCCTTACAGTTTGTCTTAAAGAATTTAAATCATCATCCTTTTTTAAATGTTGATTTTGATGATCGACATCAACATAAAGTTCTACATAACCACATTTAGGACAATAACATGATTTAATTTCTTTATGTTCTTTATTGAATTGATCTTTTTTTATAATTAATTCTAGATAGCTTAAAGTATTGATTCCTTTATCTTTTACATAACAATTTGTAGATAGTTCATTATTGCATCTAGGGCATATTCTTTTCATTTAGCCACTCCTTCAATAAACATATTATAACATGAAAAAACATAATTAATAGACTCAATATTCAAACAAAACTTACAAATTGTGCTATAATACTCCTGGGAGCTGAATAGAAATGATAAAACTAACAAATGTTACAAAAATTTATAAAACAGGAGTAAGAGCACTTAATGATGTAAATCTTACAATTGAACCTGGAGAATTTGTATATGTTATCGGTACAACTGGTGCAGGAAAATCTACTTTTATTAAGTTATTATATCGTGAAGAAAAACCAACTTCAGGAAAAGTTGAAGTTGTGGGACAAGATGTTTCTAAAATTAAAAATAGTAAAGTACCTTATTTTAGAAGAAATATAGGTGTTGTTTTTCAAAATTTTAGATTATTACCTAAAAAAACAGTTTTTGAAAACGTTGCCTATGCCTTAGAAGTTATTGATACACCACGCGTAGAAATCAGAAGACGTGTAAGAGCAACATTAGAGCTTGTTGGTTTGGAAGATAAGGTCAATGCTTTTCCTCATGAATTATCAGGTGGTCAACAACAAAGAGTTGCAATTGCTAGAGCAATTGTAAATCGTCCAAAAGTTTTAATTGCTGATGAACCAACAGGAAACTTGGATCCAGAAACTTCAAAAGAAATTATTAATGTATTAATGCGTATTAATGAAGAACAAGGGACAACTGTGTTAGTTGTAACTCACGATCAAAAGATTGTACAAGAACATAAAAAACGTACAATTTTAATGGAAGATGGTTGCATTAATGCTGATACATCTTTAGGAGGATATGATTTATAATGAAAGAATTAATAAGTTGTATAAAAAATTTACCAAAACATTTTAAAGAATCATTGGTTAATTTATGGAGAAATGGTGCAATGTCTTTTTCTTCAATTTTTGCTGTAACAATTACTTTATTACTTATTGGTGTTATTAGTGTTTTAGCACTTAATGTTCAAGATATTTCAGCAAATATTGAAGATGGCGTGCGTATTTATGTTAAATTAGAAAGATCGATTGATGAAAATGCTGAAAAAGAAGTAGGGAATCAAATCAAAAAACTTAAAGGTGTTGGATCTATTACATATTCATCAAAAGATGAAGAGTTGAATAAACTTATCGATAAACAAGGTAAAGATGGTAAGACGTTATTTGAGTCTTATCGTGAAGATAATCCTTTAGGTTCTGCTTATGAAGTAGAAGCAAAAGATCCAACAAAACTTGCAAGTTTAGCTAAAAAGATTCAAGATATTCCTAATGTAAATTCTGTTAATTATGGTGGTGATTCTACACAAAGTATGGTCACAACATTGAATACAATACAAAAAGCTGGATCAGTTTTTATTGTTGGTTTAGTTATTGTCGCCTTATTCATGATATCTAATACAATTAAAATTACAATTACAGCAAGATCTACTGAAATTTCAATTATGAGAATGGTTGGAGCAAGTAACTGGTACATTCGTATTCCATTTATGTTAGAAGGTATGCTCATTGGATTGTTTGGAGCAATTATTCCAATTCTTGTTCTTGTTTATGGTTATGGAGCGTTATATAACTATACAGGTGGTTCATTAATGTCATCAATGCTTGTATTAAAAGCCCCAATGCCATTTATTAGAGATTTCTCATTTATTTTAGCTGGCTTAGGTGCTGGAGTAGGTTTAATTGGAAGTTTTGTTTCAATGAGAAGATTCTTAAAATTCTAAAAGATTATCGAAAGATAATCTTTTTCTTTATCTTTTTTTTTAATTTTTATATAATGAAAAAGCGAGGTATAAAAAATGTCAAAAAATAGTTTTTTAAAAGAAGCAATGTATGAAAATCATCCTCAATATCAACAAGCAATTTCAAGAAATGAAGCACTTTATCAAAGAAAAAATGATTTAAGAAGTCCTTTTTCTAGAGATTATAATCGTATTATTTTTTCTCTTGCTTATCGTAGATTGAAACATAAGACGCAAGTTTTTTTTGCAGTTGAAGATGATCATGTTTGTACAAGAAGTGAGCATGTAAATCTTGTAGATTCAGTAAGTTATACTATTGCTCATTATTTAGGATTAAATACAGAACTTACAAGAGCAATTGCTGTTGGACATGATTTAGGACATGCACCTTTTGGACATGGTGGAGAAAAGATCATTAATCAGATTTCTAAAGAACATGGTCTACAAGATTTTTGGCATGAAAAAAATAGTTTATATTTTGTAGATCAAATTGAAACTTTGGAAGATAATCATCATGTTCGTAGAAATTTAAATTTAACGTATGCTGTAAGAGATGGAATTATTTCTCATTGTGGAGAAATGAATCAAAAAGCAATTATTAAAAGGAATGAATCTATTGATTTAAAAGATTATTTATATCCTGGGCAATACAATCCTTATACTTGGGAAGGCTGTGTTGTTAAAATGTCAGATAAAATTGCTTATCTTGCTAGGGATATTGAAGATGCTTTACGATTAAATATTATTGATGAACAGCTTGTAGAAGATTTAAGAAATCATCTAAATCAATTAACAAAATCTCATTTTGATGCTATTAATAATGGAACAATTGTTAATTATTTTATATTAGATGTTTGTCAAAATTCTTCTATAGAGAAAGGAATATGCTTATCAGATGAAGCTTTTGAAGTCATGAAGTATATTATGAAATTCAATTATCAAAATATTTATCTAATTGATCGTATAGAAGTCCACACAAATTATGTACAACTTATTTTAAATTCTATTTTTCAATTTTTATATAAATATGATAAGATAGCAAATGATAATCAAATAAATGTTTTAGAAGCTTTAAAGAAAGATCAAAAAAAATATCCTGTAACTATTCAAGGATATATGCATTGGTTAGAAAAGTATAGTCAAATGAAGCATTTTAATAGAAATCCATTATATCAAAATCATATTATTTATGATTTTGAACATGATAAAAATGCAATGGCTAAAAGTATTATAGATTATTTATCAGGAATGTCAGATGCCTATATATTAAAAATATTCAATGAATTTATTTCATTTTCATAGAGAGGAAGTTACATATGCCAATAAAAATACCAAATGATTTACCAGCAAGTAAAATATTAAAAGAAGAAAATATCTTTGTTATGGATGAAACAAGAGCTTTATCACAAAGAATTCGTCCATTAAAATTAATTATTGTTAATATTATGCCAACTAAAATCGTGACAGAAACACAGCTATTAAGATTGCTTTCTAATACACCTTTACAAATTGAAGTAGATTGGTTATGTATGGAAAGTCATAATTCTAAAAATACATCACAAGAACATTTAATGGAATTTTATAAAACCTTTAATGAAATTAAAGATAATAAGTATGATGGTTTGATTGTAACAGGTGCTCCTGTTGAAAAATTAAAATTTGAGGATGTAGATTATTGGGATGAACTTACAAATATTTTTGATTGGGCCAATACAAATGTCTTTTCTTCATTCTTTATTTGTTGGGCTTCTCAAGCATCTTTATATTATTATTATGGTGTTGAAAAATATCAATTGAAAGAAAAATTAACAGGTGTTTATCATCATCATACAAATCCAGAAAAGATGAGAAGAAGAATTCTAAGAGGTTTTGATTATCAATTTTATGCACCCCATTCAAGATATACTTCTGTTAAAAAAGAAGATATTGAAAAAATTGATTCATTAGATATTTTAGCTTCTTCAAACGATGCGGGTGTTTATTTGGTAGCAGAAAAGGACGGGTCAAGATTTTTTGTTACAGGGCATCCAGAATATGATCCAGATACATTAGATAAGGAATATCATCGTGATTTAGCTAAAGGTGGGGATTGTGTAATGCCTAAAAACTATTATAAAAATGATGATGTCAATGATGAAATCTTAGTTAAGTGGCGTAGTCATGCCTATTTATTATTTTCAAATTGGCTTAACTATTATGTATATCAAAATACACCATATAACTTAGATGATTTATTAAAAATGAAGACGACTAACAAATAGTCGTCTTGTTTTTATCTTCAAAATGTGTTAAATTAAATATGTTAGATGCGGCCGTGGTGAAATTGGTATACACGTAGGTTTGAGGGACCTATGGCTTATGCCGTGCCGGTTCAAGTCCGGTCGGCCGCACCATAGAGTTGATAAGCTTATCTTTAAAGATAAGTTTTTTTGTATAAAAAAAGAATAGAAATTTCTATTCTTTAATTAAATCATAAATTGCTTTAGCAAAGATTTCTGTTGATTTTAATAATGAATCAATCTTTATGTTTTCATTGTTACCATGAATTGCGTTATCTTCATCTTTGAATTCACATCCAAAAGCTACACAATTTGGCATTGATTTAGCATAAGTTCCTCCACCAATTGCTTGTGGTTGACTTTCTGTATCACCTGAAACTTCAACATAAGCTTTATGAAGTTTTTGAACAAGCTCACTGTTTGGATCGATATAAAGTGGTTCATGAATATCACTTTCTAAATTTAATCCAAGAGACTGACATAATTCTTTTACACCATCACACATTTCCTTTAAATCAATTTCATGAGGACAACGTAAGTCTAATTCAATATCAGCATCTTCTTTAACATATTTGACAACACCTAAATTCATTGTTAATTTACCCATTAATCCTTCATGATTAATTTGTAAACCTTTTCCATAATAATCATTTAAATAAGTTGCGATAAAATGTACAAGTTTATTATTAATAACAGTATCTAAATAAGTTGCAAGTAAACTTACAGCGTTAATTCCTTCTTCTGGTAAAGAAGCATGTGCGCTTTTTCCTTTTAAGACAAGCTTTGTACAATTTCCTTCTTCTTCAATGATACCAGTTACATGATGATCACTTAAAAATTGTTTAAATGATTCTTCATATTGTTTATGATTGCCTTCGATAATTGCTTCACATTCACCAGGAACAATATTTACACGATCACCAGCTACCATTGCAATCAATCCATCTTTTTTTACATTTCCTGTTATATGGAAACGAACAATTCCTTTTTCACCATAAACAACAGGGAATTCAGCATCAGGAGTAAATCCCATAGATGGATATGGATTCTTAGTAAAGTAATGTTCAACGCAAGAAGATCCACGTTCTTCATCACAACCAAAAATAACACGAATTTTCTTTTTAACAGGTAAATCTAAATCATGAATGATTTTAGCAGCATAATATCCAGCAAGTAAAGGTCCTTTATCATCAGCAACACCTCTACCATAAAGTTTACCATTAGCTTGAACCACTTTAAATGGATCGCTGTCCCATCCTCTTGAATCAACAGGAACAACATCCAAATGACCTAAAATACCAAAACTTTCTTCTTGATCACCAATATCTATATGTCCAGCATAACCATTTTCATCATGTACAACAAAACCATCTCTTTTTCCAATTGCTAACATAGCATCAAGAGCTTGTCTACATTCACTTCCATAAGGTTGGTTTTCACCGATTGTTTTTTCATTATAAACGGAAGGAATTGCACATAATGTTTCAATATCTTGAATAAGCTGTTCCTTTCTTTTTTCGACTTCTTCTTTAAAGTTAATCATATTAAAATCACCTCAGCATATATTATACATTTTTCATAATAATTTTTAAACATATTTGATAAAATAATGTTATGATAAAGACAGTATAGGGGGAAATATCAATGGAAAATATAAGATTTCATATTACAGTAAAAGGAATTGTTGTTTTTAAACAAAAAGTATTATTAATGAAAAGAGTTAGACCATCTAGTGATGGACTAGGATATTGGGAGCTTCCTGGGGGCGGTTTAGAATATGGGGAAACACCGAATGAAGCTTTAAAAAGAGAATTGAAAGAAGAAACGGGTTTAACGATCGATGTTGTTAAACCAGCATATACTTTTACCAAAATAAGAAAGGATTATCAAACAGTAGGTATTGGTTATTTAGCATCTACAGATGATGATCATGTTGCTATTTCTTTTGAACATACGGATTATAAATGGTGTCCAATTGATGAATTAAAAGATTATTTATGTGATGAAATTTACCAAGATATTATCTATACGTTAAAAGAATATACAAGTATTTAAAGAGGTTTATATGAATCAAGAAATTATTAAAACAATTAGTGAAGAATTAAATGTAAGAGTACATCAAATTGAAGCAGTTTTATCTTTATTAGAAGAAGGTAATACAGTTCCTTTTATAGCACGTTATCGAAAAGAAAAGACGGGTGCTTTAGATGAAGATCAAATACGTACAATTGATAAATATTATCAATATCAAGTGAATTTATTAAAAAGAAAAGAAGATGTTATTCGTTTAATTGATGAAAAAGGAATGTTAAATGAAAAACTAAAAACAGATATTTTAAAAGCTACACAATTAAGCGAAGTTGAAGATCTTTATCGTCCTTATAAAGAAAAAAGAAAAACAAAAGCAACAGCCGCTAAAGCAAAAGGATTAGAACCTTTAGCT
Source organism: Faecalibacillus sp. TM498 (assembly GCF_020589955.1). Lineage (NCBI taxonomy): Bacteria > Bacillati > Bacillota > Erysipelotrichia > Erysipelotrichales > Coprobacillaceae > Faecalibacillus > Faecalibacillus sp. TM498. Next base: position 127,809 of record NZ_JAJDKB010000001.1, on the reverse strand, counting down.
AAATGGATCTTAGCTTTAAATAAAGGAGATATTTTAGTAGAAGCTAAAAAATATTTAAATGATGATGTTTTAAATGTAGAAGATGCCATTCAAGGAGCTTTAGATATTATTGCTGAAGATATTGCTGATGATATTAAATATCGTAAGTTTTTAAAAGATATGCTTTATAAAGGTGGTATTTTAAAAACAAGTGAAAAGAAAAAACATGATGATGAAAATAAAGTTTATGAAATGTATTATAACTATCAAGAAAAAGTAAAAACTTTAGTATCACATCGTATTTTAGCAATCAATCGAGCTGAAAAAGAAAAAGTAATCAATGTAAATATAGAAGGAGATAAAGATTATTATTTACAATACATTACAAGAGGTGTTACAAAAAGCAGAGAAACAAATCTTTTACCATACATTCAAAAAGCAGTAGAAGACAGTTATCAAAGATTATTATTCCCTTCTATTGAAAGAGAAATAAGAAAAGAATTAACAGAAAAAGCTAATGAACAAGCATTAAAAGTCTTTTCAGTCAATTTAGAAAATCTTTTATTACAAGCACCATTAAAAAATAAAATGGTCTTAGGTGTTGATCCTGCTTATCGAACAGGATGTAAATTAGCAGTTGTTGATCAAACAGGTAAAGTCTTACACATTGATAAAGTCTTTATTACTTTACCTAAAGATAATTATGATAAAGATATTAAAATTTTATTAGATATTATTTCAAAATATAAAATTGAAATTATTGCTATTGGAAATGGAACTGCTTCAAGAGAATCAGAAGCCTTTATTGCTAAACTTATTCAAGAACATCATTTAAATGTAGAATTTGCTATTATTTCTGAAGCAGGTGCTTCTGTTTATTCAGCGAGTCAAATTGCTAAAGAAGAATTTCCAGATTATCATGTAGAAGAAAGATCTGCAGTATCAATTGCAAGACGTTTACAAGATCCACTTGCTGAACTTGTTAAAATTGAACCCAAAGCAATTTCAGTTGGACAATATCAACATGATATTCCTGAAAAAAATTTAGAAGAACAATTGGATTTCGTTGTTGAAAAAACAGTAAATAATGTAGGTGTTGATATCAATACAGCTTCTAAGTCATTACTTAAATATGTTGCAGGATTAAATGCTGGTGTAGCACAACAAATTGTTTTATATCGAAATGAACATGGTAAATTTCATAATCGAAATGAAATAAAAAATGTAAAAAAATTAGGAGCCAAAACATATACACAAGCAATAGGTTTTTTACGTGTCTTAGATGGTGATCATCCATTAGATGCTACTGCTATTCATCCTGAAAATTATCAACAAGCTTTAGATTTATTAAATTTATGTCAATTATCATTAGCTGATTTAGGAACAGTGGAACTTAAAGATAAATTATTAAAAATTAATAAAAAAGAAGTTATAGAAACTTTAAAAATTGACCAATATACATTAGATGATATTATTGATTGTTTAATTAAACCAAATCGTTCAATTAGAGATCAATATCAAACACCACTTTTAAAAAAAGATATTCTTCATATAGAAGATCTAAAACCAGGAATGGTTTTAGAAGGAACTGTTAGAAATGTTGTTGATTTTGGAGCTTTTGTGGATATTGACTTAAAAAATGATGGTTTAGTGCATATATCAAAAATGTCAAAACAAAGAATTAAACATCCATTAGATGTTTTAAGTATAGGGGATATTGTAGAAGTCAATGTCATAGATGTTGATTTAAATAAAAAAAGAGTAAGTTTAAGTATGATCTAGGTGATGATGTGTATAGAATATATGCTTTGATATTATGTTTATGTCTTGTGGGATGTACACAAAAAAAAGATATCGAGGTATCAACTCAAAAGGAAAATTTTAGTTATGAAGAGGTTTCAGAAAATTTTTCAAAGTTGCAATGTGGGGATATTATTAATATTGAAAATAGTCATTATATTTCAAATATTGCGATTCCTGGTAGGTGGAAACATACACTTATCTATTTAGGAAGTTTAAAACAAGTTCAAGAACTTTTGGATACTTCTTTTCCATATTATGAAAAAATCATGAAGATGTATAAAACGCAAAAGGAAATACTTGTTTTAGATGCAAATGTTGGAGGTGTACAGATACGTACCTTTGATCAAATGGCTAATTTAAAAAATGAGTCTTATTTAAAAGCCATGACATGTTTTCGTTTTTTAAAAGAGAATACTTTTATTAAAGATTTTTTGAAAAATGCTTTAGATTATTTAAATTATCCTTATGATTATCAAATGGATTTATCAAGTGATCAAGAATTATATTGTAGTGAGCTGGTGGTTTGTTCATTAAAAAAAATGAATATCACTCTTTCTAAACAAACACAAGTTTTTAAATATCGTATTATTTCACCAACAGATTTAATAGAAGAACTTGTAGAAAAAAAATTGGTGAAAAATGTTTTAATTTTAGAATAATATGGTTGTCTAGATAAGCAATATGATGTAAAATATTAAGTAGATAAAAAAAAGGAGAAGAAGTGTTCATGGCTATTGGTATTGTAAAGAATTTTAACAAAGATAAAGGTTTTGGATTTATCAACATGGAAGGTGAAGAAAGAGATATTTTCTTCCACTATTCACAACTTGTTCAAGAAGGATTTAAAACAATTGATCCTGGACAAAAGGTTGAGTTTGAATTAGTTGAAGGAGATCGTGGTCTTCAAGCACATCAAGTTGTTAAAATTACTGAATAAGGACAGTGTCCTTATTCTTTTGTTTTAAGGGGGTATTTTATGAACGATACAAAAAAGGGAATGTTATTTATTATGATGGCAGCATTCTTTTTTGCAAGTATGAATGTTTTTGTTAAGTTATCAGGTGATTTATCATCTATTCAAAAAAGTTTTTTTCGTAATTTAATTGCAGCACTTTTTGCATTTATTATTCTAATTAAAAGTAAAGAAGGTTTTACCTATCAAAAGAAGGATATACCGATGTTGCTTTTACGTTCTACTTTTGGAACGTTAGGTATCTTATGTAATTTTTATGCAGTAGATCATTTATTAGTAAGTGATGCATCTATGCTTAATAAGTTATCACCATTTTTCGTTATTATCTTTTCTTCATTATTTTTAAAAGAAAAAGCAAATACGATTCAAAAAGTAACAGTTGTGATTGCTTTTATAGGAAGTTTATTTGTAATTAAACCTTCTATTCATTTTGTAAGTAATATCAATTCGTTTATTGGAGTTTTAGGAGCGATGGGAGCAGGGATTGCTTATACCTGTGTTAGAAAATTAGGACAACAAGGTGTTGCTGGAGCAAAAATTGTTTTCTTTTTCTCATTATTTTCATGTTTATCTGTTGTACCTTATTTAATTTCTCATTTTCAACCTATGACACTTCAACAAATTGGTTGTTTACTCATGGCAGGATTAATGGCAGCAGGAGGACAATTTTCAATTACGAATGCTTATACATATGCACCTGCTAAAGAAATATCGATTTATGATTATACACAAGTTATTTTTGCAGCTCTACTTGGATTTTTCTTATTAAATCAAGTACCTGATGTTTATAGTGTAATCGGTTATATAATTATCATTGGAGTTGCTTTTTGGAATTTTATGAAACAAAAAAGATGCGTTTAGTGACGCATCTTTCGCCCTAATTGAATACTTCTTGCAAGCCTAAAAGCAGCTTTATAAACATTTTCACCAGCATTTTCTAAAGCTTCTTCTAAAGGACAACAATGATCGATACAACTTTCAATCGTGGTAATACAATCATAAATATCACCAACATTTTCTCCAATAGAGCCAACAATACAAACTGTGTCAACACCATATTTTTTTGCTCTTTGACTCACTCCAGTAGGTACTTTTCCATACATCGATTGATGATCAATACGTCCTTCACCGCTAATAACAAGATCACAATCTTTGACGTATTCATCAAAATGAACAACATCTAAAACAGTTTCAATTCCACTTTGTAGTTTAGCATTTAAAAACGTCATTAAACTAAATCCCAAACCACCAGCAGCTCCAGAACCAGCTTCTTCACTATAATCTTGATAGCCTTTTTTAATACATATTTCTACAAGATGTTTTAATCCTTGATCTAAAAATTGAATATCCTTTTCATTAGCTCCTTTTTGAGGGCCATAGATAGTACTGGCACCTGTTTTACCACAAAGTGGATTTGTTACATCACACATGACGATGATTTGTGTATCTTTTATTCGAGAATCAAGTTGATGAGTATCAATATCTTCAATGAAAGGTAAGTTTTCAGGAATAGGTTCTAAAACTTGGTGATTTTTATCTAAAAAACGAATTCCTAAATGATGAGCCATTCCAATCCCACCATCATTGGTAGCTGAACCGCCAATTCCAAGATAGATTTTTTGACAATGACGATCTAGTGCATCTTTAATAAGTTCACCAGTTCCTTTTGTATTTGCTTCTCTAATTTTCTTTTCTTTAACAAGAGGCAGTCCAGAAGCACTTGCCATTTCAATAATAGCTCCTTGACTAGTGATACCATAGCTTGCTTGAATAGGCTCTTGTAAGGCATTATGACAGTCAATTGTTATATATTGACCATTTAAGGATTCAACAATAGCTTGTGTTGTTCCTTCTCCTCCATCAGCCATTGATAGCGTTTTAAAAGAAACATCTTCAAAAACTTCTTTAAATCCTTTTTGAATACTTTTAGATACTTCTGAAGAAGATAAACTTCCTTTATAAGAATCACTTGCAATTAATATTTTCATAGAAACCTCCTAAAGTGTAACATAACGATGAATGTGTAAATAATAAACAATAGCTTCCACTTCTTTATTTGGAAACATTTGCTTCATAATCTTTTTATAATAATACATTTGACCTTGATGAAGTTCTTTTAAGAGTTCATCAGAACTATTTTTAGCTAATGTATCTGTCTTATAATCAATGATTGTTATTTTGTCTTCGTTAATACATAAAACGTCAAAAATACCATGAATAATTTGTTTATTTTCATTTAAAAATGAAAATTCTTTTTCTTTATAACAATATGAACTTTTTAACATCAATTGATAAATATCACTTTCAATAAAGCTTTCTAAATGAACTTTATATTGATTTAAAAGAGTTCTCGCTTCTTCATTAAATAAAGATCTTTGTATAATATTTTGAAAACATTCTTCAAAATTTAATTCTTTATCTAAAGGATATAATTCTAAAAATAAATGAACAAGAGTTCCTCGATCAGTTGCTTTCATTGATGATTCATTTTCTTCATCATCTCTTTCAAAAAAACGATTTCCATCATCAATAATAGAAGTAACTGCTACTGTTTTATCAAAAGGTGCTTTGTTTTGATAATTAAATTGACTATTTTTTAAATAAAGTTCTCGATCATTATTTTCTATTTGACTTGTTGGATAGATATATTCATCAATTGTATGAACATCAATAATTGATGTATGAAATTTAGAATGACAGGTATTAAGTTGCATCGTGTTTTCTTGATAAAGTTTTAATTGTAAAGCGTTATTTTTTACTTGATCCAAATCATAATAATTTTTAATTTTTTCATCAAATAATGATAAATCAATACATTGTTGAATAAAATCAGGATGACGTATTAAAGCAAGCATGATCCAATTCAACATTTGATTTGATTTACGAATCGTTGCAGGTAAAAGATGACATGAAGCATCCAGCGCATAATCAATGACTTGTTTTTGCCATTTTTCAATCATATTAATCTCTTTTAACCCCCCCGTTAAAATCAACTTTTGAGATGCTCTTGTAAGAGCTACATAAAGAATACGCATTTCTTCATTAATGGTTTCATTATCAAGAACTGTTGAAAAGATACCACGTAAAGGATGTGGATATTCAATAAGGACATTTTGAAAATCTCCTAAATCTTGTTTTTGATGAGGATTTAAAATGATTCCTAAATTTTTATCTTGAATTAAAGGTGCTTTTCCATCAGCAAAATTAAATTGATGGTTCATTTGATTAACGATTACGATAGGAAATTCAAGTCCCTTTGATTGATGGATCGTCATAAAAGTAACAGCATCACCATCACTTGAAAGGGTAGCAGGTTTATAATCAATTCCTAAAGTCATTGTTTGTTCAAATTTATGAACGATTTGATATAAAGAAAGACCTTCATCTGCTTTCAACATTTCAATTAAAAGTTGAACATTGGCATAGCGTTGTTTACCATTATAAAGAGAACTGATAAATAGATCATATTCGTTTTCTTTAATAAATTTTTCTAAAACTTCATATACTGGATGATTTCTAGCAAATTCTTGCATTTTATGATAATAGTTTAAAAAATCAATCGCTTCTTGATCGGCTGCTTGTTTTAAAGATTCATACATAGATGTATTTTCTATTTTATGAAGGTAAAGCCAGTTTTCATCAAAGCGTGTTTTTTTATAATTTCCTTTAAGCAATGAAATAAGTGCCAAATCATCTAAACAATTATCTAATGCTTTTAAAAAGTAAACACAATCTAAAATTTCATTACTTTCAAAAAATCCTTTAGTAAGAACAATTAAATTAGGAATAGAAATAGCATCAAAGACCTTTTTATAAGTTATAAAATTAGCAACATTTCTCATCAAAACAACAACATCTTGATACTTTGCCAAACGATTTCCAGTATAAAAATCAAGTTCAAGATGACCAACCATCTCATGAATTTTTTTTCCAATCATTTTTGCTTCATATTCAATCATATCCACTGTTTCATCTTCGGGTTTTAAAACCAGCATGATTTCACTATCGAAACGTTTTTCTTGATCGTAACGTAACATGGCTTGTTGTAATTTTTCATCAGTGTCACATTTTTCTTTTCGTAAAAAGTCGTAATTTAGTTGGGCATGAGGATCATTGTCGTATTCCAAACCACCATAACGACGATCCATAATCGCATTAAAGATATAGTTAATACTATCTAAAACAATTTTATTTGAACGATAATTGAATTTTAAATCGATTCTTTGATTACTATCTTCAAGACCATAAGTGAGATATTTTTCATTAAAAATATCTAAATCCGCTTTTCTAAAACGATAAATCGATTGTTTCATATCCCCAACCATAAAACGATTAATTTCAGGTTCTTGAAAACGAGAAATTAATAAAATCAAATTTTCTTGAATTTCATTTGTATCTTGGTATTCGTCAATCATAATTTCATGAAATTGTTGATAAAGAGTTTGAGCAACCCCTTGATTTTCACTTAATAATTGAAGGGTATATTGTTCAAGGTCATTAAAATCTAAATAAGAAAGAGATTTTTTATAAGCTTGGTATTCCTTTTGAAATTCTTTAAGATATTTTAAATAGATTTCTAAATGGCGATAAGAAACTTTTAAAACCTCACTTAATTCTTCAATCGAAGAAGGCATACATTTTTGATAAGCTTTACTAAAAGTGTTTTTAGTTTGATCTAATAAGGATTTATATGTTTCTTTGATTGAATCATCAACATCTTTATAACTAGCCATACGATGTTTTTCAATTTCTATACCCATTGAAAAATATTTTCCTTGATTAAAACATTCTTTTAAATTTTGAAAATAATTTTCTAAAACAGTATGTGGTGCAGGTAATTTCTTTGTTTCTTCAAAGTAAAAACCTAAACCATATGTTTGACAATAATCTTCAAGCTTTAAATAACTATCATAGGCTTCTTGAAAAGCTTCGTGTAATATTTTTTTTAATGGTTTTTCAAAAGGCGTATCTTCAATTGTTTGATCATTGATGACACGATCATAAAGTTTTATTTTCACTTGATCTAAATAATCATCAAAATGATAAACAGTATGTGATAAATTATCTAATTGAAAAAGAATTTCTTTAAAAGAATTAAATTGATAACCAGTATAATTTTCTTGATAAAAATCATAAAATTCTTTTTCTTGAACCCATTTTTCAAGACATTGATTTAAAATATTTTCTTTAATTAAAGTAGGGTTTTCAAGAATTTCAAACTTAGAATCCAAATGAATTGTATAGCCATATTGACTTAATAAATCACTACAAAAAGAATGGAAATTTGTAATATAAGCATCATTTAATAATATCTTTTGTTTTTCTAAATGTACTTTTAAAGACTCATCAACAATATGAATTCTTTTATTTAAACTTTCTACGAGTCTTTGTTTCATTTCTAAAGCAGCTGCTTTCGTAAAAGTTAAAACAAGTAAAGAATCTACACTTACATGATCATCTTCAATTAAAGACATCATACGATTAACAAGAATTTTTGTTTTTCCAGAACCAGCAGGTGCTGAAACTAAAATAGAACTTCCACGACTATAAACAGCGAGATTTTGTTCATCATTTAAACTTTTATCTTTCTTCATTTTGACCTCCTAATTCAATTTGATGATCTTCATTATAGAAAATATCATAATTACAAATGGCTTTATAATGACAAAAACGACAAGGATTAATATGCATATCAATGTTTGGATTATCACTACGTGTTGGATAAATACGAATATCTCCAGTAATCATTTGTTGGTAAAGACTTTGAATGTGTAAAGTGATTTCTTGTAAAAGGGTAGCTAATTCATCATGAGAAATAATTTTAGCGTTATTATAAGGACTACCATCTTTTTTAAGTTTGATCTTGATAATATCACTTTCTTGTTCCATTTCATGATCAATTTCTAAATAAGTGTCATCTACACTATAGCCATCCATTTTATAAAGTTTAAAAAAACTTTCAGGATCTTGTTTTTCTAAAATAGAAATCTCACTTTTTAACATTCTTTTCTTTGTATTAAAATACAAAACAGCGCCTTTATCATAGTTTTTATTCTTTGATAACATTTCTAAATAAATCAACATTTGCATATTAAATCCTAAACGTGCTAGCTCTAAATTCAATTCTTTATTCGAAGATTTATAATCAATGACTTTTAAATAATTTTGATATAAATCTACACGATCAATAAAACCTTTAAGTTCAATATCTTGAATCTTATCATAAACTCTTTCTTCACAAGCAGAGAGTTCAAATAAACCATGTTGCATCTGTTTTGCTAGAACAATAATTGTATTATATAAATCATCTTCAATCAGTTTTAAAAAGAATTGATTTTTTTTCAAAGCATATTTCTTTAACATATGAGTCTTTAAATAGTTTTGAATACTTAAATGAATATCTTCTTTTAAGGAATCAAAGTTTTTAGCTTGATAGTTATTGAAATAATGATGATTTTTTTCTAAAACATAATGAACTAAAGTACCGATTTCATTACTTTGTATTAAAGAATTATTTATAGAATCTACTTTTAACATATATTGTAGATAGTATTTATAAGGGCATTGGTTATAGACCTCTAATTTACTTGCGGAAAGAGGATTATGTTGATAATTGATATGCATTGGTAATACTTGATGATGGGATTGTTTGTAAACCAATAGATGATGATTTAAAACAGATAATGAATCATCTTGATGTCCTTTTAAATAATAATCTTCTTTTAATGAAGGATGAATAAGTATATGTTTTTTAAAAGTTGGTATCGTAAATAATTTCGTTAATTTTTGAATAATCGATGAAACAACCAAATCTCCACCATTTAAATTTCTTAATGCATAACTTAAAATGATTTTTTGATGGTGACAAGAAAAAAGATGTCTTAAAGTATTTTGATGTTTATTTAGTGCATCATAGGTTGTAGGATACTTTAATGCAAGTGCTTCTTGATTTAAAAGTAAATTGGTATTTTTAAATTCTTGAGGAATAATTGTTTCATTTAAACCTAAACAATAAACATATGTTGCTTGTAAGAGTTCACTGTAAGGTTGATTGTAATTAAGTAAATAAAGACTGTCATAGCTTTCCTTAAAAGAATGTGTTTTTTTAGAAAGCATTTCTTGAAGTAAACTTAAATATTCTTTTAAAGAAAGAGGTTCAGTTCCTTCAAGTTTTAAACTTGAAAGTAAAGCATAAACAAGTTCATTTTTACAAAAAGAGTGTTCAATAAAATCAATCAAAGATAAAGAATAGGATGATAAATCATGACCTTGAATCTTTAAAACTGCTTTTTTTAATGCTAGATAATTTTCATCATCAATAAAACCTTGTAAAGTATATAAATTTTTTAAATAAGATACATATTGATGATCTTGAAAATTTAATAAATATAAAGAACTGATTGCATCTAAAAGATATGTTTCATCTTTACTTAGGCAATATTGTAAAAGCATATTAACGACTTGAAAAGCTTGATTAGTGATTGTTTCTTTTCGATTATATGCAAGGTTAAATTGATCTAAAATACGACAAAGATGACGATAATAATCATCATTTGGGTAATAAATCACAAAATCACGTAAAGCATTTTCTTTAAGTAATGTATTAATATCAAAAACAACTTGTTTGACTTCTTCTTGAATCGTTGATGCTTTTAAGATTTGATAAGGATGTTCAAAATCACTTTTTGTATGTGATGAATCAAATAAATGATTTGTGACATAACCTGTATAATCAAGAATTTCATTTTCTTTTGTATCTTGATAAATAAAAACATGACCATATTGATCAAGCTTTTGAATAAGTGCTTGATTTCTAGGAATTGTTATTTGATTTGTTAGAAAATAATAATAATTGTGGCACTTTTCATCAATAAGTGAATAAATAAGATCATGTTCTAAAAAATGAGTTTGATCAAATTGATGATATAAATTGAAAAGTGTTTTAATTTTTTCTTTTGATAAATCTGGTAACTTTTTTGTTGTTTCTTGAATATTATAAAGATAGAAATTTTTAAAAATATCTAATATTTGTTTAGCTGTTAAAACATGATTAGCGCTTAAATGAAATAAAGAAGAGGTATCTTCTTTATTCATTTTAATAATTTCTAAAAGATTTTGAATATCTGTTTTTTTTCTAAAATCTTGATGATATATTTGTAGAAGCTTTTGATAAAACGACGATAATGTCATGAGTTCAATATTAAAAAGGGTATCTGTACATTTTAAGAAAATTTCTTCGTAATATTTAGGATCATCAACAATGATGTAATGAATAGCAAAAGGATTTTCTTTTGCAGAGTGTAAACAATCATTTATGATTTGTTTTATTGTTGAACTATAGTGATTTGAGTTATAAATATGCATAATGTCACCTCTTGCTTTATTTTATCATAGATAGATTTAAATATTTAGTGAAAACTCTTATTAAAAGGATAAAATAAGGAGTTAATAAAAAAAGAACTGCAAGCAGTTCTAAATTCTTTCGACTTCATCAAGCCATATTTGAACATTGGCATCACTTGGCATACGCCAATCACCACGAGGTGATAAAGCGACAGATCCAACTTTTGGACCATCGGGGATACAACTACGTTTAAATTGTTGACTAAAGAAACGCCAGTAGAATAAACGTAACCATTTTTTAATTGTATCTTTATCATATTTATCTTTGAAGGCAAGTTTTGTCTTTTTATAAAGTTTACGAGGTTCATCACCAAAACGTACCATATGATAAATAAAGAAATCATGGAGTTCATAAGGACCAACGATATCTTCTGTTTTTTGAACAATTTTATCATCTTCTTGAGGAAGAAGTTCAGGAGATACAGGAGTATCTAAAACATCTTGTAAAATTGTTTCAAGAACTTGACCTTTATAAAGAGAAGAAACATAGTCCACAAGATAACGCACAAGTGTTTTAGGAACTGAAACATTGACAGCGTACATGGACATATGATCACCATTATAAGTTGACCAACCTAAAGCAACTTCGCTTAAATCACCTGTTCCAATGACAAGTCCACCAATTTGATTTGCTTTATTCATTAAGATTTCAGTACGTTCACGGGCTTGAACATTTTCATAAGTAACATCATGTACATTTTCATCTTGATCAATATTTTTAAATTGCATTCTTACAACTTCAGCAATATTGACAGTTTGACTTGTCACTCCAAGTTCTTCCATGAGACCTAAAGCGTTATTTTTTGTACGTGATGTTGTTCCAAAACAAGGCATGGTAATTGCATAAATATTCTTTTTATCATAACCTAATTTTTCAAATGCCATGACACAAACAAGGAGTGCAAGTGTTGAATCTAAGCCACCTGAAATACCAATTACGACTTTATTTATATGAGTAGCTTTTAATCTTTGCATTAAACCTCTTGTTTGAATTTCAAAGACTTCTTTACAACGTAATTCTCGAAGGGCAGGATTACTTGGTACAAAAGGATGAGGATCATAGTAATGATTTGTTTCAATATCAATCAAATCCATATCAAAGTAAACATAGTCATAATTATGATGCGATTGATAAGTTGTCATCTTTCTTCTTTCACTAATAAGTTTTTCAACATCTAAATCACCATAAATCACTTCAGCATCAAAACCAGTACTTTCATTAATAATCGTTCCATTTTCACAAATTAAATGATGCCCAGAGAAAACTACATCGGTTGTACTTTCTCCACTTCCTGCATTACTATAAACATATCCTGAAACAAGTTTTGCTGATTGCATTGAAACAAGGTTTCTTCGATAATCTTTTTTAGCAGTTAATTCATTGCTGGCAGATGTATTGCAAATGACCGTTGCTCCATTTAAAGCAAGTTCATTACTTGGCGCATTTGGAAGCCATAAATCTTCACAAATTTCTACACCTAATGTAAAACTTGGTAAATTTTGACAAGCAAAAACTACTTTACGACCAAATAAAACAATTTGTCCAAAAAGCTCAATTTCAATATTATCTTCAAAACAAGGTGTAAAACGTCTGCCTTCGTAATATTCATTATAATTTGGAATATGATATTTAGGAACAATTCCTAAAATATTTCCATCATATAAAACAGCAGATACATTATATAAATTATTTTGATAATGAAAAGGTAAACCAATAACGACAATTTGTTGGTGTCCTTTTGTATCATGCATAATTTCTTCTAATTGAACAAGACATTCATTTAAAAGACGATTTTGTAAAAATAAATCTTCTAAAGTATAACCACTTAAAACAAGTTCAGGAAAAACAACCACTTGTGCTTTCTTTTCTCTTGTTTCTTTTAAGACCTTTTTAATTTCATTAGCATTATGTTTAACATTGCCAATAAGTGTATCAATTGATGCACTGGCAACTCTTATATATCCATCTTTCATAAAATTCCTCCATTTGTCCTTATTATAACAAAAACATAATTATTTTAGCATATCATTATGCAAAATATTCAAAATCTTTATAATAAAAGAAGAAGGAGAAATTTATGAATACATTATTATATCCATTACTTGGAACCTTATTTACATTTTTAATGACTACTTTAGGAAGTGCGTTGGTTTTTTTCTTTAAAGATGAAATCAAAGATTTTTATCAACAACTTTTTTTAGGATTTGCGGCAGGCATTATGATTGCAGCCTCTGTTTGGTCTTTATTGATTCCTTCCATGGAAATGGCAGAAACTAATGGTCAAAATAGTGCGCTTATTTTAGGTGGAGGATTTATCATTGGAGCTTTATTCTTGCTTTTTTTAGATCATGTGATTCCACATCAACACTTAAATGAAGACAAGCCTGAAGGACCTAAAAGTATGTTGGGGAAAAATACGATGCTTGTTTTAGCAGTCACTTTACATAATATTCCTGAAGGATTTGCGGTAGGTTTGACTTTTGCGATTGCAGCAAGTAATTCGAGTATTACATTTGCTTCTGCACTTGCTTTAGCTCTTGGAATTGGACTTCAAAACTTACCTGAAGGAGCAGCTATTTCTCTTCCTTTAAAACAGGAAGGAATGTCACGTACAAAGGCTTTTGTTTATGGAAGTCTTTCAGGAATTGTTGAACCTATTGCAGGAGTTATTGCTGGTTTTACAATTCATATTATGCAAACAATATTACCTATTTGTTTATCATTTGCTGCAGGAGCGATGATGTATGTTGTAGTAGAAGAACTCATTCCAGAAGCACAGCTTGGTAAACATAGTCATGTCGGAACTTTTGGTGTTTTGAGTGGTTTTGTGATCATGATGTTAATGGATGTTTTTTTAGGATAAGAGGAGATTAAAATGTTCTATTTTTTATTTATGATTTTGATGTTTTACATTTTTGGAAAATTATTTTTCTTTGGCTTAAAGGCAGCTTGGGGACTTTCAAAATTTGTTTTAACGATTATTTTATTGCCGATTACTTTAATGGTGATGGTCTCATGTGGTTTGCTTTATTTTGCCTTTGTTTTATTAATTGTTGTAGGAATTATAAGCTTTTTTAAAACAAATATCTAAATGTCAACTGATAGTTGACAAAACGAAAAGTAGAGTTGGTAGTACTTTTTGGATAATTGTTCTAAGATAGAAACAGGAGGGAAGTTATGAATTTATCAGAAAAAATAATGATGTTAAGAAAAAAAGAAGGGTGGTCACAAGAAGAACTGGCTAACCATCTTCAAATCTCAAGACAAGCTGTTTCAAAATGGGAGTCAGGTCAATCGATGCCTGATACCGATAAAATTATTCAACTTAGCCAACTCTTTCATGTAACGACAGATTATCTATTATTAGATCAGGAAAATGAAGGGAACATTCAAACAGGGATTTATTTATCTTTGACACAAGTACAAGAATATTTAAAGATTAGAAAACAATCATCTTTAAAAATTGCATTTGCAACTTTTTTATGTGTGATTTCACCTATTCCATTAATTGGTTTTACAACGCTATGTCAGTACCAACGATTTTATATGGCAGAAAATTTAGCAATAAGTATAGGTCTTAGTTTTTTAATTATTTGTATTACGATAGCAGTTATCTTATTTTGTTTATGTGCTTTTAAAGTTAAAAAATATGATTTTTTAGAAAAAGAAGATTTTTCTCTTGAAAATAGTGTAAAAGAATACGCAGTTAAAGAAAAAGAAGCTTATCAAGATCACTATCACCGTTATCAAATTCTAGGCATTGCTCTATGTATTTTATCAGTTTTACCTATTTTTATCTTTTTAAATTATGAATTTTTAGAAAGTATTGCTGTTTGTTTTCTTTTATTGTTTGTAAGTATTGGTTGTTTTTTTCTTGTTTTAGCAGGAATTTATCAAAATGCATTGGATAAGATTCTACAAACAGGGGATTATACACCTGAACAAAAAAAGAAAAATGCTTTAAAATCAAAAATAAGTGCCATCTATTGGCTTGTTGTTACTGCTATTTTTCTTTATTATACTTTTGGTGAAAATGGTAATGGACAAATACAATATAGTTGGATTATTTGGGCAATAGCTGGTGTTTTATATGGTGTCGTGATGATCATTATAGATTTAATAAGTAAAAGAAGGAATTAAGATGCAAATAGTAGGATATATGATTTTGCTTGTCTTTTATCTTTGTTATTTTATAAAGATGTTTCAACAAAGAAAACAAGGAATTCAAACAGATCATATGGGAAAAGGAAAACAAGGAATTCAAAAGAAGATAGAAATAATGATGAAAGGGGCAACGATTGCTACTTTTATCATAGAAATACTAAGTATTTATTTAAATACAACGACTTTTCCATTGATAATTCGCATCATGGGAATATTTTTAGGAATCATAGGAGATATTGTTTTTATTGCTTCTGTTTTAACAATGAAAGATAGTTGGCGTGTAGGAGTGAGCTATGAAGAAAAAACAGATTTGATTACAGATGGTATTTACCAAATTAGTCGTAATCCAGCCTTTTTAGGTTTTAATCTTGTTTATCTAGGAATGTGTTTAATGTTTTTTAATACAATTTTATTGATTATTTCATTACTTGCAATGATGATGTTTCATCTTCAAATCAAATATGTTGAAGAGCCTTTTTTAAAACAAGAATTCAAAGAACAATACCTTCGATATTACCAACAAGTTAATTGTTATATAGGAAAAAGGACAGGTTTTAAATAACTTGTCCTTTATATGTTTTCTTCAATAAAATGTTCATATTGATTCCAGTATTTTTGATAAATACGTTTCTTTCCATCAAGATTTATTTGATACATTCTAAAAATAACTGGAATATTTTTAGGCATCCAGTGTTCCTTATAAGAATAACAATAATGCATACCTGCTTTTTTCATAACATGACCACTATGAATATTTTTAATATCATGGGTAGCAGTTAAATAATTAAGCTCTTCTTTTTGAGCTTGTTGAATAATGGATTTACAGCTTCACTCACAATTTCTTGATGCCAGTATTCTTTTTTTAGACCATAGCCTAAATCATGACTTTCATCTAAATCAATATTGATATAACCAATGGGAGTATTGTTTTTTTAACAAATAGCGTAAGCGTATCTCTGTTTCTTTTGATAAATAGAAGCATATCTTTCTTGATAAAAGCTTTTAGCTTCATCTAGATTTTTTAAAGGAAACCAAGGAAGAAACTGGTTGACTTCCTTATCAGAAAAAATGTCATAAAAAGCTTCTAAATCATTTTCATTGAATTTTCTTAAAGTCAATCTACGTGTGTTTAATGTTGGGGTATTCATACGGCTTCTTCCTTGCATTTTTGTTGAAGTTTTCTACCAATTGTCAACCACATGGTAATATAACAAGCACCACCACCGATAAAGTTACTGATAGCTTCAGCAATAAAGACACCATTAATACCAATAAATTTTGGTAGAATGACAGTTAAAGGAGCAACAATGATTACTTTTCTAAAGATCGAAAAGAAAATCGCTTGTTTTGATTTTCCTAAACCAACGGCAGTTGATTGTCCAACCATTTGGAAAGTCATCATAAAGAAACCAAAAAAATAAAGATGTAAAGATGTGATACCATGACTAATGATTTTTTGATTATGTGTAAAGATTTGAATGAAAAATTCAGGGAATAGGGTAATTGCAAGCCATATCACAAACATCATTATAAAAGAAACAATTGTGACAAACTTAATACCTGTAAGAACACGTTTATATTCTTTAGC
The DNA here is from genome assembly GCF_020589955.1 of Faecalibacillus sp. TM498. Lineage (NCBI taxonomy): Bacteria > Bacillati > Bacillota > Erysipelotrichia > Erysipelotrichales > Coprobacillaceae > Faecalibacillus > Faecalibacillus sp. TM498. The sequence goes on along the minus strand of NZ_JAJDKB010000001.1, from coordinate 110,898 downwards.
CCCATAGTTATAACCTAAAACTGGTTGACAGGCATTGGCCATTCCTTGACCGGGTAATTGAGCAATTTCACGAATGGAGTTGATAATTGTCATGATGGCGATATAAAGATCTCCACCGTAAGTTTGTAAAGTCGAATTACAAACAATCGTCACAACAGAATTGGTAATCCCCATCATAAAGCCAGCTGTACCAAGTGAAAAAATACGTTTTACATAGTAGAAATTAAGTTTAAAATATTTTTTTCTAAGTTTCAAAATAGTTTGTTTACCTGTTAAAAATTGTAAGGTCCATAAAGCAGAAACACCTTGAGAAATGACGGTCGCAATGGCAGCTCCTTTAACATTCATATGTAAAACAAAGATAAATAGAGGATCTAAAATAATATTTAAAATAGCACCGATAAGAACTGTCATCATTCCGACTTTCGCAAAACCTTGACTATTAATAAAACTATTCATCCCTAGACTTACTAAAACAAAAATAGTTCCAATTAAGTAAATAGATAAATAATCCAAAGCATAACTAATGGTATGTTTACTGGCACCAAAAGCCCATAAAATATCTTCTTTGAAAATAAAACCAACAATCGTAAGAATAATTCCAAAGATGACAAGTAAAGAAAATGAATTACCCATGATTTCTTCAGCGTCATCATTTTTACCTTGACCTCTCGCAATTGAACAAAGAGGGGAACCACCCATACCAAAGAGGTTTGCAAAAGCCATGACAATGGAAATAATTGGTAAACAAATTCCTAGACCACCCATAGCAAGGGTCGCTACATGAGGAATACGTCCAATATAAATACGATCAATAACATTGTATAAAACATTAATGAGTTGAGCGACAATCATTGGTCCTGCAATTGACATAATATGTTTAGGAATACTTCCTATCGCAAAGTTATTTTGTGTTTCCATGTGTATCCTCCTTTTCTAAGGTATTATTCATTTGTTTAAGCAAATGAATGATTTCTCGTTGTTCTTTTTTAGAAAGTCCTTGTAAAATAAATTGGTCGCTTTCTAAACAAATTTGTTTGACAAGTTTTGCTTTTTCTTTTCCAAGTTTAGTAAGATGAATTAGAATAGAACGCTTATCATGATTTTGCTTTTTCTTTTCAATATAATTCATCTTTTCCATCTTATTAAGTAAAGAGGTTGTTGTAGATTTATCTACAATACATAGTTTTCCTATTTCTTTAGGAGACAAGGGACCATGCTCATCTAAACATTGAAGGACTTTACTTTGTCCTGGTAAAACATCGATTTGTATTGTTCTTTGATTGATCCATCTTTTTTGATGATTAGAACATTTAAGTAATTGAAAATAAAATTGATCTTCTAACATAAGTGCCTCTTATATAGTTTGAATTCAAACTATATTTTATGCTTCTTTTTTTAGAAGTCAAGACTATGTTATAATAAATCAAACGGGGGAAATATGTATGAAAAAGATAATCACAATACTTTCAACATTTTTAATAATCACGTTATTATTTACGGGAAGCTGTTATGCTAGAGCCGGTGGTGGGAGTGGCTCTGGTAGTAATGGTGGAGGTTCTTCAAGTTCTAGAGGAAATAGCTATCACGACCATTATTATGGAAGAAGAGGACGTTCCAATCCTATAGAAGGTATCGTTATGACCGTTGTGGTTGTTTCAGGAATTTATGGATTAAATGCTTCACAAAGAAGACGTAAAGCACGCTTACTTCATCAAAGAACTAAAAAACAACTGGATATTTTAGATGATGAAGATGCTTTTTGGAATGAAGAAAGAATTAAAAAAGAAGTCAAACGTAATTATTTTATTATTCAAGAAGCATGGTCAAAAAAAGATTTAGAAACTTTAAAAGACTACTTAACACCACAACTTTTAGATGCGTGGCAAACAAAAATGAATTGGTATGAGTTTCAGGAAAGAAGAAATGAACTTACGAATATAAAACTTATAAAACAACATGTCGTTAATGTTTATGATAGTGAAAATGATGATGAGGATTATTTTTGGGTCTATATTGAAGGAATGATGGATGATCTTACAATTGATGAGCAAAATCAAGTGATTGAAAGTTACGATGGTGTTTTTGTGGAATATTGGAAGTTTAAACGATTAGGGAATCGTATTTTATTAGATGAAATTAGACAACAAGATGAATATGAAAACTAGAGGAAATAAAGATGAATAAGAAAACAATTGGAATTATAGCTATAAGTGTTGTTTTAGGAGCTTTTATTTTAGTGTGTGTAAAAGAAAAAGTAGATGATTTTAATCAAAATCCTACAAAACAAATGTGGGATCTTTATAAGGAAAGTGAAAAGATTTCTAAAACACCTTTAAAAGAACTCTTAAACAAAGAAGTAACCAATACAACCATTGATGAAGTGTATCTTCGTTTATGTGATTTATGTGAATATGGTTATGAATTGGATCAAATCAATGATTATCAAAGAATTTTCTGGCTTATTTATAATTTTAATGGTGAAACAGGAAATGGTGGTGTTGAACAATTCCTTTACAATTGTCATGATCAAGTCGATATTACTTTACAAACCTTACAAAATGTTCATCTGGAAAACAGTACACGCTATCTAGCTGAGTCAAAAGAGATTTGTCCTGAAAAAATAGAAATGTATAGTAATGATGAAATTACAGAAAAACTCAATCAAAAAGATGATACTTATTATGATGAAAGTGAAAAGGAATGCAATGCGTTTTTGCTGCAATATTTAAAAGAAAATAAAGAACATTTTATGAAAGAAAGTTAAAAGCAGAAGGTATCAACTTTCCAAACAACAGTCGAGGACTTTATTTAGGAGACGTAAAGTTAGAATTTTTGATGGAAGAATTAAATAAATGACATGCGATTTATAATATTCATCCGCATCGTTCTAAGCTTATCAATGAAAATATTTTTACCGCTGGACTTGTTCCTTTATTTGATTTTATTGCAGATACTACGCGAGCAGTTTTAAATTTAATAGGAAATGATGTTATTTTACGCTATCCAAATATTGCTTGGATTATTCCTCATTGTGGTTCTTTTTTACCGAATATTTATGAGAGATTTATGGGAATGTCAAAAATACTAATACCACAAAAAATGACGAAAGAAGTAGATGTTGAAGCAAGCTTTAAAAATCTTTATTTTGACATTATAGGAAATCCTGTACCATATCTTTTAAAATGATTACTTACAATTACAACAGATATGGGAGTGATTTTCCCTTTACTCCTTCGAAATATATTAAAACGAATTTAGAGGTATTACTAAAGATGTTAGATGGAGAAGATTTAAAACAATATAAAGAAATGATTTTATTTAAAGATGTGCAACAAATGTTTTTTTAAGCGACTCAAAAGTCGTTTTTAAAATAGAAAATCATTTTTTCTACTTCTTTTAAATTATCATTTTTATTTTTTTCTATGATCCAAGTTTCATTATGATAGGGAATAATAAGTTTGTTAGTTTTTGAAGTAGCATTTTTTAAATAGGATGAAGGAATTTGTACAAGTTGGTTTCCTTTGCGGTCATAAAAAGTTAAGCCTGATTGCCAATAGGCAAGTAAATACATTTTATGGACTCTTTTATAAGTGATATAAAGTAAGAAAATGATTAAAATGCAACATAAAGTAACCATATCAAAATGATGTACTTGAAATTGAATGAAAATGCATAATAATAAAACGATTATTAAAATAGGACATGCGAATAAAAAAGCATAAGCTTGATAATAACCAGATACAAAAAGATGAGGTTTATTAAAGATCACTGCTTCTTGTTGTATCTTTTTTTGTGATTTTTTGGTAATGATTTTTTCTGTTTGCTTTTCAATCGCTTTGGTTATTAATTCTTGAATTATATGATTCAACATAAAATCACCTCATCTATAAAGTAACATAAAAATAAAGCAATAAAAACAATGGAAGAGGTTACATTTATATATTTTTTATGTTATTGTAAGAAACGGAGGAAATTTTATGGATTATGAATTATTAGAGAAAGCTGCCATGACAAAATATGAAATGTCTAAAAAAGATCCGTTTCGTTTTTTTATAAGAAGTATTGTGGCAGGTCTTTATTTAGGTCTTGCGACCATTTTATCTTATACATTGGCAGTTTTACTTGTAGAACATCATGTAATTGCGGCTAAGATTGCATTTGCGGGAGCTTTTGGAATTGGTTTAGTGATTATTGTTTTACTTGGATCAGAGCTATTTACGGGAAATTGTTTTACCACGATGTTTCCAGTTTACCATAAAAGATTAAAATTTTTAGATATTTTACCAATGTGGGGAATTTGTTATGTAGGAAACTTCGTGGGAATTTCCTTGATTTGTTTTTTATTTATTAGAAGTGGTGTTAATCATGAAGCGATGAATCAATATCTTGCAAACGTCGTTTCTAATAAATTAAGTTTTGATGGTTTAGAACTTTTTATTAAAGGAATTCTATGTAATTTTATTGTATGTGCGGCTGCATTTGTTGGCATGAAACTAAAAGAAGAAATGGCTAAAACATTTATTATGATGATTATTGTCATGACATTTGTTTTACCAGGATTTGAACATAGCATTGCGAATATGGGAACATTTTCTATGACCTTTACCGCTTTGGGTACAAGCATATCTTGGAGTGGGGTAGGATTACATATGTTACTTTCGACTTTAGGAAATATTATTGGGGGAAGCATTCTTCTTGGCTTACCAATCTATTTAATGATTCGACCAAAAAAAACTAGCGAATAAGCTAGATTTTTTTAATAGCATGGTAATTAATGAATTCAATATCCTTCGTCATTTCTTTAACTTTTTGACTACATAAGAGATCTAATTCATGAGCACGTCTTAAATGATAAGAAGATATTTGGTAAAGTTTCCAATCAATCATGGCAGGATGGCACATCAATTCATAATTTTTAACATCTTTATGTAAAATCGTATCAATCATTTCAAAAGTTGCATCTTGGTTATAGAAAAGTTCTTCAAAATAAACAGGTTCAAAATCTTTTTGTAAGTATGTTTCTTGACGAATAGGTAAATCATATTCATGAGCTAGCTTTAATGCAACATCAATATTGCTATTAAGTAAATGAACATGATGATGAGAATCTAGATGGGTTGGTTTATGGCCCATGATTTTAATAAATTTTTCAATTTGAGCTTTCCATTCTTGATAAAGCTCTTCTTGAGATACGATAGCTTCTCTATTTGTATAAGTATCTCTTGATTTAAAATTTCCTTTTTCATCAACAAAACTTACATTTGTTAAAGGTTTTCCTACTGTAATATTCAAATGAACACCTAAGCCTAAATTTGGATAGTCTTTTGTCATTTCTAAATATTTTTCAATGTTTTCCATATTCATCATACAAGTAGTTGAAGTTAAAATACCATCTCTATGCGCTTTTAAAATACCTAAACAAACACCTTCAGATAAACCATAATCATCTGCGTTTACAATTAATCTTTTAATCATAGTAAACCTCCTAGTTATATTATAAAGAAAATAAGTGAACTATGATACAAAAAATGGTAAAATACATACAAAGAAAGTGAGATGAAAATATGAAAGAACTCATAGTGGCGACAACCAATCAAGGAAAAGTTAAAGAAATTCAAGCAATGTTAAAGGATTTAAATATTGAAGTCAAATCTTTAAAAGATGTTTATGATGATGTTCCAGATATTGTTGAAGATGGAAAAACATTTAAAGAAAATGCTTTGATTAAAGCAAAATATGTTGCTGATGATTTACATAAAATTGTTTTAGCGGATGATAGTGGCATTGAAATCGATGCTTTTGGAAAGCTTCCAGGAATCTATTCTGCTCGCTTTTTAGGAAAAGATACCCCTTATCCAATTATCAATCAAGCAATCATTGATGCAATTGAAGGTAAAGAAAGAACATGCCGCTTTGTATGTGCTCTAGCTTTATGTATTCCAGATCAAGAACCTATCTTGATTCAAGAAACATTTGAAGGTGAAATTCATGATCATATTGCCGGGGTCAATGGTTTTGGCTATGATCCAATTTTCTATTTCCCACCTTGTCAAAAAACAAGTGCAGAGATGACTTTAGAAGAAAAAAATAAATACTCACACCGTGCTAAAGCACTTAAAAAATTATATGCAATTTTAAAAGAATTATAGAAGGAGATAAAAATGAACCATATTGTATTAGTACACCCAGCAATTCCTCAAAATACTGGAAATATTATGAGAACATGTGTCGCAACCAATACAGCGTTACATATTATTAAACCTATGTCATTTGAATTAGATGATAAAAAAATGAAAAGAGCGGGGCTTGATTATATTAAAGATTTAGATTTACATGTCTATGAATCTTATGAAGAATTCAAAGCTAAAAACCCAGGAGAATATCATTTTTTTACACGCTATTCAAAACTTTGTTATACGGATCAAGATTATAGTGATAGTTCTAAGGAACATTATTTATTCTTTGGACATGAACATGATGGAATTCCTAAAGAAATTTTAAAAGAAAATTTAGATCGTTGTGTACGTATTCCAATGTCAGATAAAGTAAGAAGTCTTAATTTATCTAACTGTGCAGCACTTACGATTTATGAAGTTTTAAGACAACAAGATTATCCAAACCTTTCTAAAGTAGAAGTTCAAAAAGGTGAAGAATTTTTATATGACTTATAGTAAAAAAGATATACTGACAAGTATATCTTTCATGCTATTTATCATTTCTTTTTCTGTTGTTTTTGTTGCCTTTTTTAAACCACTTTATTATTTTGATATTCATCATTTAAAACTTGTTGAAAATACACATTATACATATCAACAAATTAAAGAAAATTATCAAATCTTAATACATTATCAATCTATCTTTTATCAAGGAAAACTTGTTTTTAAAGATTTTATCATGTCAAAAGGTGGACGTATTCATTTTGAAGAAGTGAAACGCATTTTTGAAATAATTCAAATGGTATGTTTGCTTACTTTTTGTACAACTTCTTATTTGGTTTATAGACAAATTAAACAAAAAGAATATCGCTTTTTTAAATTGACAGCCATTTTAACGATTGTCATTCCTTTGATTTTAGGCTTCTTTGCTTTTATTGATTTTGATCGTTTATTTGTGATGTTTCATCAATTGGTGTTTAGTAATGATTATTGGCTTTTTAATCCTCGTCTAGATCCAATTATTAATATTTTGCCTGAAAACTTTTTTATGCATTGTTTTATATTGATTGTTTTTATTGTTTTATTCAGTGCATTTATTTGTTATAAAATCTATCAACATTATCAAAAAACGATTCTAGCTATTGATAATCATGAATCGTATACTCTTTAATTTGATTATATTTTTTATAACGTAATGTTTTAAAAAACATATAAATAAGTAAAAGAAGATGAAAAAGACAGATACTCAAATAAATAAGATCACGCAATTGTAAGTATATATAGTAAAAAAGGCCAATAATGAAGATATCAACAATATAACAATAAAAAGGTATTTGACTAGAAAAGAGTTTGGATTTTTTAAGCATTTTTAACAGCTTTTGACGATCAATTAATAAAATATCATTGACAGCAGCTAATTGATAAGCGGCTTCTGTAAAATAAGAATTGGTAATAACGATTGCTCGATCTAAATGATAGTAAGAAATACCACCATATGCTTGTTGAATAGCGCTGACACCAATATTTTTTTGATATCTTTTACATTGAAATCCATAAGAAACTTGATTCTTTTTGGCAAGAAGATCAATGCCGTAATCACCACTTGCTTGAGTGATTTTGACAGAATGATAACCGCTTTTAATAAGCAATTTTTGAATCAGTAACTCAAATTCAAAGCCAGAAAGTTGATCGATTTTATTTTCATTGATATGTAAACAAAAAATATTTTTATAAAATTGAAAAATCCAATGTATAAGTGTTTTAATAAACCAATAAGGATATAAAAGAAAAATTTTATAAATAAAAGACATAAATTCACCTCTACGTGATTATAACATAAGGAGTATTCTATGAAAAAACTACTTTTTAAAATGATTATAATATTATTAGTTATTATTACTGGTTTTTGTGGGTACTATGGTTATTTAGGCTATCAAATTTACCAAGATAAAATCCAAGAACAATCTTTATCTGAAAGAGTCAATCAACTAAAGAGTAAAGAAGATTATGTAACTCTTGATCAAATTTCACCGATATATAAAGAAGCAGTATTAGAAAGCGAAGATCGACGTTTTTATCAACATGGTCCTGTAGATTATTATGGTTTAGCACGTGCCATGTTTATAAATATTACAACCTTTTCTTTTAAAGAGGGTGGTTCAACTATTACGCAACAACTTGCTAAAAATCTTTGTCTTTCTTTTAAAAAAAATCTTTCACGTAAATTTGCGGAAGTCTTTATCGCTAAAGATTTAGAAGATCACTATAGTAAAGATGAAATTTTAGAAATGTATTTGAATATTACTTATTTAGGTGAAGGGAACTATGGGATTCAAGCAGCAAGTCAATATTATTATCATATTGACGCAATAGATTTAAATAAGCAACAATGTGATATACTAGTTAAAACTTTAAAAAGACCAAGTGTTTATAATCCATCTAAAGTGAATTAAAAGACAGCAATTAAGCTGCCTTTTTTTCTAAACATTTTTCACAGATACCTGACATATTGATATCAATAACATCAATATGATGCTTGTACGTTTTTTCAAATTGTTTAATAATTTTTTTATCATTATTATCAAGATCATAGATTGTTTGGCAACAGTTACACATAAAGTGCATATGTGGTTGAATATTGCCATCATAGTGAACCATGGTATCTCCTAAATCGAGTTTTTTGATTTGTTTTGTTTCAACAAGTTGATTTAAATTACGATATACTGTTCCTAAGCTTAAATGGTGATAATCTACTTTTAAGTCCTGATAAATCATTTCTGCAGTAGGGTGATCGTATCTATGTTTTAAATTGTTGAAAATGAGCTCTCTTTGTTTAGAGTATCGAATCTTAATTTCTTTCATAATTTTCTCCTAATAGTAATGGTTACTATTATTATAAATAAATACCATACATCTGTCAAATCAATCCAAATTGAAGAAATAGTAAACAAAGAATAAAAGAAAGAATTCCATGATAGAGACGAGAAAGAAAATATTTTTTAAAAGAATAGGGAATAGCTTCTAAGAGATTATCAGCTTGCATCATAACGGAAAAACCACTAAAAGAGAGAAAGAAACATACAAAAGGAAGCATTTTTTTGGACTGATGAATGATCTTTAAAGAGCCACTACTAAATTCTAAAATTCCTTTAAGATAATCAAAAGAAAATTGAGGAAAAACATCTTGTAAAAAAGAAACAAAAAATTGGAAAATCAACATATATCCTAAAATAAAGAGGAAAGCATAGACACTGGAAAGAACACTTTTTTTAAAGGCTTTTACAAAAGAAAGATGTGGTTGTTTTAAAGTTTGTCGTACTTGTTTAAAGGTAAGTTTTTTTTGAGGATGGTGATAAAATAGGGCAAGTATGAGACTTGGTAGAAGATGACAAATAAAAATCAAAAGAGAATAGGGGGTGTTTAAGGAAACAAAAATAAAAGAGATGGAACTAAAAGAAGCAATGGAGAGAAGATGTTGAAGTTCATCAAGATCGATATAATGAAGTTCATAAGCTTCTTTAATAATTTTGATATTGGTTGGATAACCACAAAAAAAGGAGACAAAATAAAGAGAGGACATCATTGGTGTCAATGAAAATAAATTATAAAAAGGAATTTGTAAAAAATAAGCAAGGATATCTAAAATACCTAGATTTAAACAAAGTGAAACAAGAATCATAAACGGAAGTAAAGAGGGTAGAAGATTTTTAAAGACAATGGTAATGACATCATGGCTGACATCAACAATTGTTGACATATGAAAAAAAGAAAAAAGTGTTAAAAATGTGACAAAGAGTAAAGTAAAATAGTCATTATATCTTTTCATAGCGTCTCCTAATTGGTAGAATACTTAAAGAGGTGAAAGAATGAAAGCAATCTTAGTATTAACATCAACAAATCCTTTTTATGAAGAAGAATTAAAATCTTTATGTGAGGCGTGTCATATTGAAGTGATTGATGTTGTGATTCAAAAACTAGAAAAAATAAATCCAGCAACGTATATTGGTAAAGGTAAAATTGAAGAAATTAAATTAAAACTTCAAGATGAAATGGTTATCTTTGATGATGAATTGACACCATTACAAGTTAAAAACTTAACGGATTTACTTGAAACAGAAGTTACAGATCGAACAGATTTGATTTTACGTATTTTTGATGAGCGTGCTAAAACAAAAGAAGCTAAATTACAAGTAGAAATTGCTCGTGATCAGTATTTATTACCACGTCTTGTGGGAATGCAAGAACATATGTCTCATCAACAAGGTGGTTCTGGTTTTAGGGGCTCAGGTGAAAAACAAATTGAACTTGATCGAAGAATTATTGCTAGAAAGCTTGCCCGCTCTCGAAAAGAACTGGCTGAAATCGTCAAACAAAGACAAGTACAAAGACAAAGAAGAAAGAATAACCAAATTCCGGTTATTGCTTTAGTAGGTTATACAAATAGCGGAAAATCGACTTTATTGAATACGTTATGTCCTGATAAACAAAAGAAAGTTTTTGAAAAAGATATGTTATTTGCGACTTTAGAAACATCCACAAGACATATTAAAATAAAAAATCATGATTGTTTACTTACAGATACTGTTGGTTTTATTGAAAGATTGCCTCATCATTTAATTCAAGCTTTTCGTTCCACTTTAGAAGAAGTAAAAGAAGCAGATCTTTTATTACATGTTGTAGATACAAGTTTTGAAGACTATCAAATGCAAATAGAAACAACCAATGAAGTCTTAAAATCATTAGGGGTTGAAAATACACCAATGATTTATGTTTATAATAAAATTGATTTAAATAAATATGCTTATATCCAACCACAATCACCTTATGTTTTTATTTCAGCAAAATATAAAAGAGGTCTTGATTTATTAGAAGATGAAATCTCACATCTTCTCTTTAAAGATTATGAAGTATTTGAACTCTCTATTCCTTATAGTCAAGGAGAAGATTTTAAATATTTACATCAACATTGTTATGTAAAAGAAATAGAATACTTAGAAAAGAGTATTTATTTGAAAATAGAAGCAAGAAAACAAGAAATAAAGAACTATTTACATTATTGTTTAAAACATTAAAAAAATAAGCCAAAATGGCTTATTTTTGATATATACGATTAAATTGGAATTTATCTTCTGAAGTTAAACGAATACCTAAACGTTTTAAAGTATCGATATCTGTTTCAGATAAGATGACTGATGAATGGGCTTCACAGTATTGTAATTGTTCAATACATGATAAAGCTTTTTTAGCGTTTTCATTATTATTTGCAGAAATAGCTAATGAAAGTAAAATTTCATCTGTATGTAAACGAGGATTCTTATTTTTTAAGATTCCTTTTTTTAGTTTAGCAACAGGTTCAATAACTTCAGGTTCAATTAGTAAAATATCATCATCAATATTGGCAAGATATTTTAATGCATTTAATAAACACGCTGAAGCACTTCCAAGTAAAGATGTTGTTTTACCAGTGATAATATGTCCATCATTAAGTTCAATCGCAAATCCTGGTTCGTTGGTTTTTTCTTCGATTTCTAATGCATGATTGACACATTTACGATCTATAGCTTTTAAATCTAAAGTAAGCATGATGGCTTCAATTTTAGAGATTGCTGATTTATCAACAAGACCACGTTTAAAATCAAGTTTTGTTTGATAATAACGACGAATGATTTCTTGTTTACTTGCTTCTTTACATGCTTCATCATCAATAATTGCATTTCCAGCCATATTTACACCCATATCAGTAGGTGATTTATAAGGACAAGTTGACATGATTTTTTTGAATGTTGATTCTAAAACCGGAAAGATTTCAACATCTCTATTATAGTTGACAGTTGTTTCGTTATAAGCTTCTAAATGGAATGGGTCAATCATATTGACATCATTTAAATCTGCTGTAGCTGCTTCATAAGCTAAGTTTACAGGATGTTTTAAAGGAATGTTCCAAATAGGAAATGTTTCAAATTTTGCATATCCTGCTTTAATACCATGAGTGTATTCATGATAAAGTTGTGATAAACAAGTCGCCATTTTTCCACTTCCTGGACCAGGCGCTGTTACGACAACAAGTGGTTTTGTTGTTTCAATGTAATCATTGATTCCAAATCCTTCTTCCGAGACGATTTTTTCAATATCATTTGGATAACCTGCAATAGGATAATGCCTAAAGACTTTAATTCCTAAGTTTTCTAGTTTCTTTTGAAAAGCAATAGCATGTACTTGGTTTTCAAAACGTGTAATTGTAACACTTCCAACATAAAGTCCAATGTTTTGGAAAGCGTCAATCAATCTTAAAACTTCTAAATCATAAGTGATTCCTAGATCACCACGCATTTTATTGTTTTCAATGTCATTGGCGTTAATGACAATAATAATTTCTGCATCTTGTTTCAATTCTAATAACATTTTTAATTTACTATCAGGTTCAAATCCTGGTAAAACACGAGATGCATGGTGGTCATCAAATAATTTACCACCAAATTCTAAATAAAGCTTGTTATCAAATTGTTTGATACGTTCTTTGATATGTTTTGATTGTAATTCAATGTATTTTTCGTTACTAAATCCAATTTTTCTCATCTTTCATTTTCTCCCTGTTCCTTATTATATATAATTTGTCTTATTTTTAAACAAAATAATAATTATTTATCAATATTGAAGAAATATCAATATTTTGATAAAATTATGGTTATTAAAAGGGGGATTATTATGAATCTTAAAAATAGAAATTTTTTAACATTAAAAGATTATTCAAAAGAAGAAATTAGATATTTATTGAACTTAGCACATCAATTAAAAGCTGATAAAAAAGCAGGAAAAATTGGACAACATTTATTAGGGAAAAATGTATGTTTGATTTTTGAAAAAACATCAACAAGAACACGTTGTTCATTTGAAGTGGCTGCTTTAGATGAAGGTGGACATGCTACATTTTTAAGTAACTCACAAATGGGGAAAAAAGAATCCATTGAAGATACAGCTAAAGTATTAGGTAGAATGTATGATGGTATTGAATTTAGAGGATTTAAACAAGAAACAGTAGAAGCTCTTGCTAAATATTCAGGGGTTCCAGTTTGGAATGGCTTAACTGATGTTGATCATCCAACACAAACACTTGCTGATTTTCTTACAATTGAAGAACATTTAGATAAACCATTAGAAGATATTAAATTTGTCTTTACTGGAGATATTCGTAACAATGTATGTTATGGTTTAATGTATGGAGCTGTTAAAATGGGAATGCATTTTGTTTGCCTTGGTCCAGAATCATTACATATCGATCCAGAAGTACTTGCTTATTGTAAGGAAGAAGCTAAAAAATCGGGTGGAACAATTGAAGTGACAGATAATGTAGATGAAGCAGTAAAAGATGCAGATGTTATTTATACAGATATTTGGGTAAGTATGGGTGAAGATGAAAGCTTGTATAAACCAAGAGTAGAAATGTTGTCACCATATAAAGTTACTCAAGAAATGATGAGTAAAACAGGTAAAGATTCAACATTATTTATGCATTGTTTACCATCATTCCATGATTTTGAAACAACTGTTGCTAAAACCAAACATGACGAAGGAATCGATATTCGTGAAGTTGAAGATGAAGTCTTTAGATCAAAGAATTCTGTTGTTTTTGATGAAGCTGAAAACAGAATGCATACAATTAAAGCAGTTATGGTTGCGACAATTGGAAGAGATGCGTAAGCATCTTTTTAAAATTAACTCTTTTTTAAGCAAATTGTTTAATTTTGTGCTATGATAATTTTAGGTGATCATCATGAAAGGCAAGACATATGTACTTTCTGACATTCATGGTAATTTTGAAATATTCAAAAGAATGTTAGATAAAATACAATTTAATAGTCATGATCAACTTTATATACTTGGAGACATTTGTGATCGTGGACCTTGTAGTTTGGATATTTATTTTTATATTCAAAAATTTGATAATATTACCTTACTCAAAGGGAACCATGAATATATGATGCAAGAGGCTTTAAAAGAAGCCATTGATCACGATGATTTTGATTTTCCAAGTTGTGAATTTAAGCTTTGGTCACAAAATGGCGGAGAAAAAACGATTGAAAATATTCGCCAATATCTACGTAAAAAGAAATTGTATCATTGTGATTACACCATTGTAAGAAATGTTTTTTTAAGAAATCTCTATAATTATCTTAAAAACTTACCTTTGTATTTAGAATTAACAGTCAATAATAAAGATTATGTTCTAGTTCATGCTGGAATTGATCCTGAAAGAAATCTTGATGATCAAGAAGAGGATACTCTTTTATGGATTCGTGATTATTTCTTTTTAAGTGAATGTGATTTAAATAAGACTTATATTTTTGGTCATACCCCACTTTGTTTTATTAATAGAGATCAAAGTTTTAATGTTTGGTATGATGATGAATTTCATAATAAAATTGGAATTGATGGGGGACTTGCTTTAGGAGAAAGAGGTCAACTTAATTGTATTTGTTTAGATGATGGACAAGTATTTGTCCTTAAAATGAGTGAGGTAAACGATGCGTAGTGCTTTTTATGCTTTAATTAATTTTATCAATACATCAAAAGTAGATGATGTTTATTCCAATGCAGCAAAGATGATTTTAGAAAATATTAATAAAATACCAGAATATAATATTACGGATGTGGCAGAAATGTGTTTTGTTTCTACAGCGACGATTTCAAGGTTGTGTCGAAAATTAAATTATGAAAGTTTTAGTGACTTTAAAATGGATGTCACCATGAATTTACGTTATTTTAATCATGATTCCATGCGTATGCAATTTGATCATCAATTGCCTGTTTTTCCTATTGAAGGAAAAACAACCAAAGATTTATTTATCGATCATTTTGAAAATATTGTACAAAACTTAAGATCAACTTATGAAATGATCGAATTTGAAGAATTAGAAAAACTGGTAGATCTTATTTATCAAAGTAATGAAATTTGTTTTGCGGGAAACTTTTTTACTCAGTCAGTTTCCATGCAACTACAAATTGAATTATCTTATTTAGGAAAGAAATGTACAGGAATGTATCCTTTACAAAGTCAAAAAGAAGTGGTTCATGATTTAACAGAAAATGATTTGATTATTGTTTCTTCGATTGCAGGAGGTTATTGGCAAGATCATCCAGATATGTTAAGAGAGATTGCAAAAAGTAAAGCACATAAAATATGTATTACTCAAGTAGAAAATATACCATATCAAGAGCAATTTGATATGATTATTCAAGTAGGAACAGATCATTTATCTTTGATTGGTAAGTTTTCTATTACGTACATTTTTGAATTATTAGAAGCACTTTATCATATAAAATATGGAAGAGTATAAGAAAAAGGGCAAACGCCCTTTTTAAAATTGTTTTAAATATTCTTCATTTAAAGCGATGACTTTTTTCATCATCTCTTGACCACAGGCACCAATTGTATTTCTTTTGTTGACACAAGTGTTGACATCAATTGCTTGATAAACATCTTCTTCAAAAACATCAGAGATATTTTTTAATTCTTCTAGAGAAAGTTCATCAAGATCTTTGTTTTGGCTAATTGCATATAAAACAAGTTGACCAATAATACCATGAGCATCTCTAAATGGTACACCTTTATTTACTAGATAGTCAGCAGCATCAGTTGCATTTGTAAAACCACCAGTAGCTGATTTTTTCATTTTATCTTTATTAAATGTTGTTGATTTTAACATATCACTTAATAATTGAAGGCATCCTTTAGTTGTATTTAAAGCATCAAAATACATTTCTTTATCTTCTTGCATATCTTTATTATAAGCAAGAGGAAGACCTTTCATAGTTGTTAAAAATCCCATAAGGGCACCATAAACACGTCCTGTTTTCCCTCTGATCAATTCGCAAATATCAGGGTTTTTCTTTTGTGGCATGATTGAAGAACCGGTTGAGAATGTATCATCTAAATCAATAAATTGATATTCATTTGTATTCCAAATAATCATTTCTTCAGATAAACGTGACATATGCATCATCATTGTAGACATAGCGCTTAAAAGTTCAATTAAATAATCACGATCAGAAACGCCATCAATACTATTTAAACAAGGTCCTTTAAAACCTAAAATTTCAGCACTGTATTCTCTATCTAAGGGATAAGTTGTTCCAGCAAGAGCCCCAGAACCTAATGGACAATAATCCATTCTTTCATAAATATCATGTAAACGTGATTGATCACGCTTAAACATTTCAAAATAAGCTCCCATATGATGAGCTAAAGTAATTGGCTGTGCTTTTTGTAGATGGGTAAAACCAGGCATGATGGTATCGATATGTTCTTTCATGATTTCATGAATGGTTTTTAATAAATCAACAAGTAAAGTATTCAACATTTCGATTTGATCTTTTGTATAAAGTCTCATGTCTAAAGCAACTTGGTCATTTCTACTTCTACCAGTATGTAATTTTTTACCAGTATCACCAATACGATCAATCAATGTTGATTCGACAAAACTATGAATGTCTTCAAAGTTTTCATCAATTTCTAATGTTCCATTTTCAACTTCATTTAAAATTTCTTTTAAAGTTTTTTCAATTAGTTGACCTTCTTCTTGTGTTAAGATTTCTTGTTTTGTTAACATTTTTACATGACCGATACTTCCTTTGATATCTTGACTGGCAAAAGTTTTATCAAATTTAATAGAAGCATTAAAATCATAAACAAGTTGGTTTGTAGGTTTAGTGAATCTTCCACCCCATAAATTCATAAATTTCCTCCTTTAAATAAAAAGAGCAGTGGGCTCTTTTTATTTTTTGTTATTTAATTTCATTGCACGTACTTTAGTTGAAAGACCATATAAAGTAATAAATCCTTCAGCGTCATGATGATCATATAAATCACCAGTTTTAAATGATGCGATATCTTCATCATATAATGAATAAGGAGAAGTTGTACCTTCTTTAATAATATTTCCTTTATATAATCTAAAGTTTGTTGTACCTGTTACATATTCTTGAGTCTTATCAACAAAAGCAGTTAATGCTTCTCTAAGTGGTGAGAACCATTTAGCAGCATAAACAAGTTCAGCAAATTCAACAGAAACAAGACGTTTATATTTAAGTGTCTCTCTATCTAAGATAAGTTCTTCTAATTGTTGGTGAGCTTCCATTAAGATAGTTCCACCTGGTGTTTCATAAACACCTCTTGATTTCATACCAACAACACGGTTTTCAACGATATCGATAATACCAATACCATGTTGACCACCGATTTCATTTAATTTTTCTAAGATTTCTCTTTGAGACATCTTTTCACCATTTAAAGCAACAGGAACACCTTTTTCCCAATCAATTGATAAGTGAACATCTTCTTCTGGAGCTTTTTCTGGAGAATTTGATAATACTAATAAGTGATCATAATTTGGAGCACATGATGGATCTTCAAGTTCTAATCCTTCATGAGAAATATGCCAAATATTTCTATCACGTGAGTAACTATTATCAGCAGAGAAAGGTAAATTGATACCATGAGCCCTACAATATTCGATTTCAGATTCACGAGAATCCATTGTCCATTTTGGATCACGCCATGCAGCGATGATTTTTAAATCTGGAGCTAAAGCTTTAATACCTAATTCAAAACGAATTTGGTCATTTCCTTTACCAGTGGCACCATGACAAATTGCTGTTGCACCTTCTTGACGAGCAACATCAACAAGTACTTTTGCAATTAATGGACGAGCAGTTGCAGTCCCTAATAAGTATTTGTATTCAAATACAGCATCTGCTTGAACAGTAGGCATAATGTAATTTTCTACGTATTCATCAACCACATTTTTGATATAAAGTTTACTTGCACCACAAGCTTTAGCACGTTCTTCTAAACCGTCTAATTCTTCTTTTTGACCAACGTCAATACAGCAACAAATAACTTCACAATCATAGTTTTCTTTTAGCCATGGGATAATCGCAGTAGTATCTAATCCACCAGAATAAGCTAAAACAACTTTTTCTTTCATTTATAGTTTCCCCCTTGTTTTTATCTTATAAATTATTATTATCATAAACTACTTTTTTCAAATATGCAATATACTTGTCGAAATGTTGTAGACCCAAAAAGTAAGCCCCATCTTTATTATATATTAAAAAATTTTTTTCTTAATAAATCATTATTGACAAAATTGAAATTTGTCATATAATGGTTTTAAACTCGAAGACTAAAAGAGTAGTCTTTATGGAAATAAGAGCAATCCTATGTTGATGGAAGATAGGAATGGAAGTAAAGATGAAGCGCATTTACGAGAGAAAAGATGGAAATAGAAGTATATCTTTTGGTAGATCTGCCTTAAAGATGAAAGAGGTTGTAAGGTCAACTTACAACAATTAGAGTGGTAACGCGATCAGTCGTCTCTATTTAGAGACGGCTTTTTATTTTTTAT
This sequence comes from Faecalibacillus sp. TM498, assembly GCF_020589955.1. Taxonomy (NCBI): domain Bacteria; kingdom Bacillati; phylum Bacillota; class Erysipelotrichia; order Erysipelotrichales; family Coprobacillaceae; genus Faecalibacillus; species Faecalibacillus sp. TM498. The sequence goes on along the minus strand of NZ_JAJDKB010000001.1, from coordinate 92,336 downwards.
AGGGGGAAAAGTAGAATGATTAATGTCGGAATTGTTGGTTCAACTGGTTATGGGGGATGTGAGCTTGTAAGATTTTTATTAACACATCCCAATGTCAATATTGAATGGGTTTCATCAAGAACATATAGTGATCAAGAATATAGTGATGTTTATAAAAGTTATTTCACTTTATTAGATCAAAAGTGTGTAGATGAAGATATTGAAAAATATTTAGATAATGTTGATGTTGTATTCTTTGCAACGCCCCAAGGGGTCTGTGCAAAGATGGTCAATGAAAATGTTTTAAAGAAAGTAAAGGTTATTGATTTATCTGCGGATTATCGTATTAAAGATGTTGAAACTTATGAATCATGGTATGGAATTAAACATGCTTCACCTGAATTTATTCAAGAAGCTGTTTATGGATTATGTGAAATCAATAGAGAAGATGTTAAAAATGCAAGACTGATTGCTAATCCTGGATGTTATCCAACATGTTCCATTTTATCGATTTATCCACTTGCTAAAGCAGGACTTATTGATATGGATACGTTGATTATTGATGCAAAGAGTGGAACAAGTGGTGCTGGTAGAGGAGCAAAAGTTCAAAATCTTTATTGTGAAGTGAATGAAAGTATTAAAGCTTATGGTGTAGCAAGTCATCGTCATACACCAGAAATTGAAGAACAATTAGGGTATGCTTCTTCATCAAAAGTATTACTTAACTTCACACCTCATCTTATTCCAATGAATAGAGGAATTTTAATTACAGCTTACGCTTCATTAAAAAAAGGAGTAAGTGAGGAAGATGTTAAAAAAGCGTATGATATTTATAAAGATGAATATTTCGTACGTGTCTTAAAAGAAGGAAATGTTCCAGAAGTAAGAAATGTAAAATGTTCAAACTTTGTTGATGTTGCTTATAAAGTAGATCCTCGTACACATAGAGTGATTATGATGGGAGCCATGGACAATCTAGTTAAAGGAGCTGCTGGTCAAGCAATTCAAAATATGAATATTATGTTTGGTTTAGATGAAAAGACAGGTCTTATGTTAGCACCTGCAGTTTTATAAGGGGAAAAAGAGTATGAAAATAATAGAAGATGGAACAGTTACTAATCCAAAAGGGTATAAAGGTGCTGGATTACATATTGGTATTAAAAAGAAAAATAAAGATTTTGCTTTAATTGTTTCTGATGTTGAAGCAAAAGCAGTAGGAACTTTTACAACAAATATGGTAAAAGCGGCTCCTGTTTTATGGGATAAACAAGTTGTAGAAAACAGTGATACAGTAAAGGCTATTGCGATTAATAGTGGGATTGCCAATGCTTGTACTGGAAAACTTGGTGAAGAAGCAAATGAAAAATTCGCAAATATTGTAGGAAATGCTTTAAATGTAGAAAAAGAAAAAGTATTGATTTGTTCAACAGGAGTCATTGGTAAACAATTATCTACTGATCCAATTGAAAAAGGGATTGATGAAGCTTTAAAACAATTAAAAGATGATCATCAAGCAGGAATTGATGTAGCTACTTCAATTATGACAACAGATACAAAACCAAAACATTTAGCTGTTGAAATTGAAGTAAAAGGAAAAACGGTAACTATTGGAGCATGTTGTAAAGGTTCAGGGATGATTCATCCAAATATGGCAACAATGCTTGGATTTATTACAACTGATTTAAATATTTCTAAAGAATTATTAAATAAAGCATTAAAATCAGTTATTCCAGATACTTTTAATATGATTTCTGTAGATAGAGATACTTCAACAAATGATACTGTTTTATTACTTGCTAATGGTTTAGCTGGTAATGATGAAATTGTAAAAGAAGATGAAGATTATCAAACATTTAAAGAAGCTTTATATTATGTTAATGAATACTTAGCTAAATGTATTGCAAGTGATGGAGAAGGGGCTACTAAATTATTAGAAGTAAATGTAAATGGTGCAAAAGATGTTAAACAAGCAAAAGTAATTGCTAAAAGTGTTTGCACATCACCACTTGTAAAAACAGCTATTTTTGGAAATGATGCAAATTGGGGAAGACTTTTATGTGCGATGGGATATTCTGGGGAAGAATTTGATCCTTATCAAGTAGATTTATATATAGAAAGTGAATTTGGTAATTTAAAACTTGTAGAAAATGGGATGGCTACAGATTATAGTGAAGAATTTGCAACTAAGATTTTATCGAGTGATTATGTAAAAACAAATATTGAAATGAAAATTGCTGATGCAAAGGCAACAGCTTGGGGATGCGATTTGACTTATGATTATGTCAAAATCAATGCTGATTATCGTTCGTAGGGGGAAAAGAGATGCAACAAGAGTTTAAGAAGGAAATTAATAAAGCGGAAATTTTAGTAGAAGCGCTTGGATATATGCAAAAATATGAAGGTGATATTGTTGTTATTAAGTATGGTGGAAGTGCAATGACAAATGAAATCATCAAAAAGAGCGTTTTAAAAGATATTGCAGTTTTAAAATCAGTTGGGTTAAAACCAATTATCGTTCATGGTGGGGGAAAAGACATCAATAGAATGTTAGACCGTGTACAAATTAAAAGTGAGTTTAAAAATGGTCTAAGAGTTACTGATAGAGATACTTTAGAAATTGCGGAAATGGTTTTATCTGGAAAAATCAATAAAGGTCTTGTAACACATTTAGAACAAATTGGAACACATGCTGTTGGATTATCTGGAAAAGATGGAAATATGATTACGGTAGAAAAGGTTATGCCTCAAGGTGAAGATATTGGTTTTGTAGGGAAAATTACAAGTGTGGATACTACACTCATCAATACTTTATTAGATCAAGGGTATACACCAATTATTTCAACAATTGGTTTAGATGAAAAATATCATGCTTATAATATTAATGCAGATGATGTTGCTACAGCAATTGCACGCGCTGTTAAAGCAAGTAAACTTGTTTTCTTGACGGATATTGAAGGTGTATTAGAAGATCCAAATAACTCAGAAACATTGATTTCAAAAATTGATACTGAATCAGCTAAAGAATTATTTGAAAGTGGTATTATTACTGGAGGAATGATTCCAAAACTTAAAAACTGTTTAGAGGCAGTACAAAATGATGTTAAACGTGTTCATATTTTAGATGGTAGATTAGAACATAGCTTATTAATAGAAATCTTTACTAAAAAAGGTGTTGGAACAATGATAAAAAGATAGTGCGAAAGCACTATCTTTTTATCATTGTGTGTCGGGCATGGCACTAATTCAGTTGGAAATAAACCAACCACAGGTATTTACCGCCAAGTGTAATGAACCACAAGTTGTTGTCAGTGATGGCAAGGATGAAAGAAGTGGTGTAGTGATTCCTTTGAGCGTACGAACAGAAACTTGATATAAGGCTAAATGGTGGATGAGATTGCAGCACAAATCGAAATCCAAAAGGTAAACGTAAAACCAAGACAGTAAATCAAGACGTTGTAAAGGAAATAGGATTAGTGAATTACCCCGGGAGGTCTTGTGAACAACGAAGTCCAGTAAACTTTAAAAGCAGTGATGGTACCGTTGGTCGAAAAAGGTTTATCACAAGAAGTCAGCTGAGGTCATAGTAGGTATAACACCAAATACTGAAGGACCTAATGTTTATATGATGTTTGTTTATCATAAGCAATGTTTGAACAGTTCGAAATCGAGGATAATCTTATAATTGGAAATCGTAATTCCAAGGAGATGAAGGTAGAGGGAATGGTTTCAAATATATTTACAAATGAAGGAAGAAACAACAACATGAGTATACAAGAGTCTGCAACTATTAAACAAGAAATTGCCATACAAGTTCAGTGAAGAACAAATATATGCAGTGGCCAATTCAAGATTAGGTTGGTACAAACGTGTAAATGGAAGTGTAGTTAATTTCTTGATAAATGCGGACATACTAGCCATAAATAAAAGGGAAAGACTAGGTTTGGTCAATCCCATGAAATACTACCTAGGGTAGTTGAATTGCCATATAAATGTAGCGCCGTATACGAGACCCGTACGTACGGTGCAATGAGAGGGGAGAGAATAATTATTCTCCCTCTACTCTATTTAAATAGGGGCACCCTTTAAATATTTATGTGGTACCCTTATTGCATATAAAAAAGTCCTCTCATGATATGATTGTTTTGCCTACTAAAATCATACATGAGAGGAGGCTAATGCCTATTAAAGATATTATCATGAGATCTCTTTCTTTGGAAGAAAATAATGTTGAATAATAAGGTTAATATAAAGATAACCAATTCGGGCGTAGTAAAAATCACCAATAATGGTGAAAATACTACAGCTAGATAAAGGTTATCTTTTATTTTTGATACAATCTCTTTAGGATGATTAATCATAATGGAAAAAAATTTAATTGGAGAAATAAGAATTACATAAGAACTAAACATTAAACCAAACATTTCTGCCCTTTCAAGAAAGTACAAAAAAGGACAGGCACACAATCAAAAAATACTATTTTTGAAAAAGACAAAGAATATCTAAAACCATTGTCAAACAAGATAGTGCTTGATTCATATATAAATGAACATTTACGCCAGAATGTACCATCAACACATCTCATATCATACAAAGATAAAAAATATTCCGTTCCACCTGAATATAGACTTTAGGGTTGATATATATGAGGTTGGTGAGAGCTTATATATCTACCACAATAAAAAGATACAGTAGGAGAGAATACGAAAAGAATAAAAAATTATATAGTGAGTCAATTAAAAGATGATCAGGAAAGTGAACAGCTGACACTGGATTTGGAATACCTGTTTAAAAAAGGAAAAGGGAAAAACTAAGTAAATACAGAGTGCACGCGGTAGCTGTAGGCATAAGGAGTGTCTTGAGACATGCGCTTAGAAAGTAGGACTATGCCCGCAAATGTAAAACCACCGGCTAAACCGGTGGATAGTTATTTGTCTAAAATAAATCTTCATATATTTTTGAAATGACTTTAGAAAGATTTTGAAAAGTAGGTTCTTTTTTGATTTCTTCTAATGTTGTGTTATTTGAGATTAAAAATGATAAGTAAGACCATAATTTAAAGGCGTTAGGATTATTTTTTTGTATTGAAACAAGAAAAACAATATCTACATATTCATCATCCCATAAAATGGGTTTTGGTAATATAGCAACAGAAATGAAAGATGTTTCACTTAAAAAAATTTCAGGATGTGGTATTGCTAAATAATTACCAAAATAAGTGGAAGTAACATTTTCGTGATTCATAATTGAATGATATAGTTTTTCATCTGCTAAGCCTTGCTTATAAGCCATTTCATAAAGCCTTTTTATAACGGCGTTTTTAGATGGAGCATCTCCATAATAGAACAAATCCTCACTAAAACAATCCAAAATATCTTTTGGACCATTGAACCCATCTAGAAGTAATTCAATTTTCTTGATATCAGTGTCATTAAAAAAATAAGAAATTTTTTGTATTTTATTATTATTAATGAATATATCATTTTCAGTTGTACATATTACATTATAATTATTCACATTAGTAGTTGATAACGAATTTTTAGGAATAATTTTAACTTCTTTTATTGATGGAAAATTTCTCAAAATATTATTTTGAAGCAAAATAGTCTCACTCCTTCTTAAAGAACTAATGATTAACATTCTTTTCTTTTTTTGTGGAGAATTTTCATCTATATAATTTACAAAATGTAAAGCAACATATGCAATTTCATCATCTAAAATTTTTTTATCACTTGGTATAATTGTATTGGTGAAAGTAGAAGCTAGATCATATGCAAGTGTGTATTTTTGCTTAATATTGAATGTCATAATATTTCTTAACTGCATATTAGTATTTATACGAGTTAAAAGAGGTAAAATATGTAAACCTAATGATATTCGTAGATTGAGATTAGAGGTAAAATCTAAACCAAATATTTCTTTGATTTTATATAAGCCTAAAAAAACTAAATTATTAATTTCATCAGTAATAAATTCCTGTTTATCAAATTCTCTTTTACCATATAAATTTAAAGCTAGAAAAAAGATTTCATCATCATTAAACTCAAAATTATATATATCTGCACATTTTTCTAATATATTTTTTGAAATTTCGATGACATGTGCATACACTGGCGATATGTTTAGTGAATCCATATGAATAAGATGACCTGACTTAATACGATTAACAGCAGTAACAATATGCAAGATAAGGTTTTGAAGGGCAATATCAGAAATTATATAATGTGAGTGAGTGAGAATTTTAATAACAATATTATTTATATCATCAATATGTTCATGTGAATTAAAAGAATGTGTAATCTCATCACAAACCAAATTTTTAATTTTTAATTTTTCTTGAATAATATAATTACGAATATCATTTTCTTTGCCAATAATTTTAATACCATAATAAGGTTTAGATATAAGAGTTAAATGATATGAAGATAACATGTTTTTAGCTAATTTAATGTCATTGGATATTTGGGAACGGCTTATATACATTTCATCTGCTAAATCTGCACTTTTTAAATAATCATTTGAATCTAACAACTTAGAAATTATATAGGAAATACGAGAAGATTGATCTTCAAAAAATTGATTAAGGTTATAATCTTGTATGATTGAATTCATAAATATATTAGCAGTTTCTTGATTAGTGATAGACATACAAATACAATTTTTGTTATTTTCGATATATAAACCATGTTCTTTAATGGTTTCCTTTATTTCAGCAATATCAGTTTGTATAGAACGAAGGCTTAAATGAAACTGATCTGTAAAGACCTGTAGAGAAACAGGTGCATCTAAGTTTGAAAATAAATTTAATAATATTTCAATTTGACGTTTGGTGAGCATAAAAAATACCTCCTAATCTAATAATATTATAAGTATATTTATTATATCATAAACCTTAATAGAGAAAAGATTTTACAATTTGATTTTTATTGCACTGTTTTTCATAAAATTTTTGAAAAAAAATACAACCAAATTGTTTCATTAATTTTAGGAAAAAGTATGTAAATATCTAAAAACTGATTTGTGATAAAATCACATTGTAAGGAAAGTAAGGATTATAAGAATAGAATAATGTAGAAGGAGGGTAAAAAATGGTAATAATCATTATGTATTCTTACTTATTTTGAAATAGAGATGGAGGTGATAGTGCATGATAAATATTTTAGTAGTAACTCATGGGAATTTTGGTAACGAATTAATTAAAAGTGCAGAAATGATTGCTGGAAAGCAAGAGAATATTGAGGCGCTAGGCTTATTTGTAGAAGATGATTTTGATATGTTTAAAAGTAAAGTGAAAAATAAAATTAAAGAATTGGAAAATGAAGAAGGTGTGTTAGTGCTTACCGATATGTTTGGGGGGACTCCTTCTAACGCATCATTTGCAAATTTAAATAATTTAGATTTTGAATGTGTAACAGGTTTGAATTTGCCGATGATGTTGGAAGTATTAATTAATAGAGATATAAAAACACTTAAAGAACTCGTGAATATTGCAGTTGATGTTAAAAAGAATAGTATATTTAATTTAAGAGAAATAGTTTTAGAAAAATGATGGAAAGGGGAAACTAAAATGGAAATAGGATTAATTAGGGTAGATAGTAGACTTATCCATGGACAAGTTATTACAAAATGGTTAAATTATTCTAAAGCAAATGTTATTGTTGTTGTTGATGATGAACTCTCAAAAGATAGTTTTATGTCAGAAATATATAAGGCCTCTGCTCCCAATGGAATTATTGTAGAAATTTTAAGCATTGATGATTTTATGAAAAATACTGGCACTCATAAATATAATAATAAAAGACTTTTAATTTTATTAAAAAACATTGAAACAGTTTATGAACTTTACTTAAGACAATTTAAAATGGAACATATTCAACTTGGAGGATTACCAAGCGGTGTAGGAAAAAAAGCAATATATAAAGCTATTTTTCTTAATGAAGAGGAAATTAATAAATTAAGAGACATTGCCAATTCTGGTGTGTATATTGATATGCAGGTTATACCAGAAGATACAAAATCTGATTTAATGAAAATGATAAAATAAGGGGGATAAAAAAATGGAATTATCATTAGCGATTTGTGCTGGATTATGGTATTGGATTGCCAGAACACAAGTGGGATATACATTACATGCAATTTTATGTCAGCCATTAGTAATGGCGCTACCATTTGGATTGATTTATGGAAATTTATCACAAGCAATGATTATTGCTGCAAGTATTCAAATGGTATATTTAGGATTAGTAGGAAATGGAGGAAATTTACCGGCTGATGAATGTTTGGCTGGATGTGTAGCAATTCCAATTGCTTTAGTTAGTCAAATGGATCCTGGACAAGCAGTTGTTTTAGCGATGCCCTTTGGATTAATTGGAGTTTTACAAGATCAACTTAGAAGAATTATCAATGCTGTTTTTCTTCATAGAGCAGATAAAATGGCAGAGGTTGGAAACATAAAAGAGATTGAACGTTGTGCAATTGTGTATCCAGTAATTTTAGGATTCTTTTTAAGATTCCCAATTGTATTTGCGATTACATATGCAGGTGCTGGTACAGTGCAAAATATTTTAGCTTCTATGCCTGAATGGATTACACATGGATTAAGTGTTGCAGGAGGTATTTTACCAGCAATGGGATTTGCAATGACAATTTATATTATTGGAAAAAAACAATATTTACCATTTTTCATTATTGCATTTTTCATGGTTCAATATTTAAAAATTAATGTAATGGCCGCTGCTATTTTTGGAACTTGTATTGCATTGTTAATTGTTTTATTGAGAAGAGAAAAAAATATGGAGGGAGCTATTTAATATGGATGAAGTAGAAAAAAACAAAACTGTTGAGAAAGATATGAAAAAATTAGTTAATAAATCATGGTTTAGATATTGGCTTTCAGCTGAGATGTCAAATTCATACGAAAGACTACAATCATTATCGTTTTGTTATAGTATCATTCCTGTTTTAAAAAAATTATATCCAAATAAAGAAGAATTTGGAGAGGCGGTTAAGAGACATTTAAACTTTTTTAATACCGAACCAACTTGGGGTTCACCAATTTTAGGAATTGCAATTGCTATGGAAGAAGAAAAAGCAAAAACTAAGCAAATACCAGGAGAGGCAATTACATCGTTAAAAACAGGATTGATGGGTCCATTAGCAGGAATTGGTGACACAATCGATTGGGGCACATTAAAAACAATCATTTATGGTATTGCTGTTACTTTCGCATCATCGGGTAATATATTAGGGGCATTTATTCCTTTGGTATTTACATGTTTAACTTTTATTATTGGTAGGTATTTAACGAATTTCGGTTATACTGTTGGAAAGGATTCAGTAAAATCTATATTACAACAGGGATGGATTAAGGAACTTATTTTTGGAACAAGTATTTTAGGATTATTCATGATGGGGGCATTAACAAGTAATTTTGTTAAAATAATAACACCATTATCTTTTGAAATAGCAAAAGGGCAAACGCTAGTTATTCAAGAAATTTTAGATAGTATTGTACCAGGTTTACTACCTTTGTGTGCAGTGTTTGGTATTTATTATTTCTTAAAAAAAGGAAAAGTTAATTATGGAGTTTTAGCTATTGGAATTGTAGCTATTTGTTTAGTGGCTTCATTTGTGGGGGTTTTATAGGATGAAAAATGTAGTGATAGTAGGGGCAGGTAAGGAAGGAAAAGGAACATTTGGTGATATATTTTATGAAAATAAATGGAATATAACTTTTATTGATAAAGATGAAAACGTTATTAATTCATTAAACGAGAAGAATAGTTATATAGTTGAAGCCCTATATGAAAATTATAACGAAAAACATATTATTGATCATTATCATGCATATCTTATTGATGATTACACTAATAGTTATGAATCTATCCTTAATGCTGATGTTATCGTTTTGGCATTATATCCTGAAGATATAAAAGAAGCTTTAAGTAAATTGAAGTTTTCTTTACAAAAGAGAATAAAAAGTAATTATGAACAAAAATTAACAATTTTATGTGGAACAAATAAAAATCACATGATGTCAAAATTAGAAAATTTCTTATTAGATGATCTAAAAATCGAAAAGGAATGGTACTGTTCAAATGTTGCGCTACGGGACATGATTATTAGAAGAAGTTCTAATTCAGATGCAAAAGATGCTGTTCAATTAACTACGAAGATAGTACAAACGTTATTAATACAAAGTCCTGTCTATTTTGATGTTTCTAAATTTAAATGGTTTGAATTGAATAATAATTTGGAAATGATGAAAGATATTAAATTATTTACCTATAATTCACCGCATGCAGCATGTGCGTATGTTGGTTATAAGTACGGATATCAAACTATTGAAGAAGCGAGTAAAAATAAAGATATTAAAGCAATTATGGAAGCTTGTGTTTTAGAAGCAAAAAAAGGTATTTTATCCTCGTTTGAAATTACAGCAGAAGAATTAGATGATTTTGTTGATGCACCGAAACCAAATGGAGAAGAAAGGGAATATATTACAAGAGTTGCATTGGATCCAATTAGAAAACTATCCAGAAATGATAGATTAACGGGAATAGCGATGATTTGTATGGAAAATAATATTGAATGTCCAAATTTGATTAAAGCAATTGCGTATGGCATGAGTTACGATTGTAAAGAAGACATATCAGCAAAAAAGATTCAAAATCTTATTCTTGAAAAGGGAATTAAAAAGGCAATTAGCGATGTGATTGGTGTTGATGAAATGCATCCAATTATAAAGAAGATACAAAATGAATATTTAAAAATAAGATAAAATCCCGTTTTTGACAGTTAAGCGTGAAAACCGTTGATATCAGTGGCTTTCACGCTTTTTTAAATGTTGTATGGGATGGTTAATTCTCTATCTTTTTAATGTAATTATGTTCACTTCATCACGCGTTAAAAAACGATGATTTTCACTACTTTCTTTATTGAAACCATTAGAAATCAATAAAGTTGTCTTATTTTTTGTATGCTTTCCATTTACATAATTCTTACCTTTATCCTTCGTTTCAATCCCACCAATAAATGGTATTTTATAATAACCACCTAATGTATGCCCAGATAATTGTAATTGAATGGAGTACTGACTTATTTCTTTAAAATAATCAGGTTGATGAATAAGTGCTATTTTATAACTCTTTTCGTTGGTTTCGCTAATCAAACCAGAACAATCTCCTGTATTTTCTAAACCAATTAATTGAATAATATCTTCTTTATAATAGATATTTCTAACTTCATTATGCAATACTTCAAAACCAGCTTCTGTTAAAATATTTGAACAGGTAGAAGAATCATTTTGATCTTTATCTCCTAGTACTGCAAATTTTCCATAATGACTTTGAAGTTTCTTTAATACTTTTGAAACTTGATTGTTTTCAAAACTACTTTCATTAAAAATATCGCCACCAAAAAGGATCATATCTAAGTTTTTAGCGTTTAAATCTTGAATAATACTGTTTAATCTTGTTAAATCGTTTTTTTCAGATAAATTCAAATCTGAAAGATATCCAATTGTAAACCCATTAAATTGTTTCGGTAATGAATTTTCTGTAAATGTTGTTTTTGTAATTGAACAGCGATCTTGGCTTTGTTCATACCATTGAAAAATACATAAAGCAACAAGAACACAAAGAACAATAAGAAATAGTTTTTTAAATTTCTTGATTATTTTTTTCATTATTTTTTATTCATAATAACAGGAATTATCATTGGATTTCTTTTTGTTTTACGATAAAAATATTGAGAAAGAACATCTCTTGTTGTATTTTTGATTTCACCAAAAGTTGTTTTTCCTGCAAGTAATTGACCTAAAGCTTGGCCAACTAAATTTTCAGCTTCACGAATCATTGGAAAACTATCTTTCATATAGACAAATCCACGAGAAATAATCACAGGTTTTGTAAGTAACTTTCCTTCATGTGAATCCATAGCAATTAAAACAGAAACCATACCATCTTCAGATAAGATTTGACGATCCCTTAAAACAGCAGTTGATAAACCTGAAAGATCATTACCATCAACATAAATATCATCTACATGAATTCTTGGTCCTAAACGAGCAGTTCCTTTATTAAGTAAAATTGTATCTCCATTACTTAAAACAAATGTATTTTCTTTAGGAACACCTACTTCTTGAGAAAGTTCAGCATGAATTTTCAACATACGATATTCTCCATGCACTGGGAAGAAATATTTTGGTTTTGTAAGTAATAACATTAATTTTTGTTCTTCTTGACTTGCATGTCCCGAAGTATGCAAATTATTGAACGCTGTATTGACTAAAACTTTGGCACCTGCTCTAAATAAGCGGTTAACAACAACATTGATACTTGATGCATTTCCTGGAATTGGACTTGATGAAAAGACAACAGTATCTCCAGGTTTGATTTTAACGAATTTATGTGTTCCATTAGCAATACGACTTAACGCAGCCAAAGCTTCTCCTTGACTTCCTGTACATAGAATTAAGATTTCATTATCAGGTAATTTTTTTGCTTCATTATTACTGATAAAGAAAGAATCAGGTGCTTTAATATAACCCATTTGTCTTGATACTTGGATGTTATTTTCCATTGAACGACCAAAAACAAGAATTTTACGATTAAATTTAACTGCTGCTTCTACGATTTGTTGGACACGGTGAACATTGGAAGCAAAAGTTGCTACAATTAAACGTCCTTCAGTTTTTCTAAATTCTTCTTGAACAGCATATGCTACTTGCTTTTCACTTTTAGAAAAAGTAGGAACTTCAGCATTGGTAGAATCGCTTAATAATAAAGTAACACCAGTTTCACCTAAAAACGACATTTTTTGGAAATCAGCAGGATCTCCTACAGGTGTTAAATCAAACTTAAAGTCACCTGTTGAAACAATTCGTCCGTTAGGAGAATTAATAATAATTCCTAAACTTTCAGGAATAGAATGATTGGTTTTAAAGAAACCAATATTAAAATATTTAGTTTTTATTTGATATTCATCATCGATACGAATCAAGTGCGTTGCATTTGTTAAACGCTTTTCCTCTAACTTTCTTGTAATCATCGCACAAGCAAGGGGAGAAGCATAAATGAATGGTATTTTTACAACTTGTAGTAAAAAAGGAATTCCTCCAATATGATCTTCATGACCATGAGTAATCAATAATCCTCTAATTTTGTTTTCATTACGTTTTAAATAACTATAATCTGGAATGACATAATCAATACCAGGTAAACCTTCTTCAGCAAATTTTACCCCAGCATCAATAATGATAATTTCATTATCGTGTTCAACACAATACATATTTTTTCCAATTTCATTTAAACCACCTAAAGCATAAACTTTAGTATCGATTGTTTTATTATGTTTTGTATTTTTATAGTTTTTATGTGTTGATCTATGACGATTAAAATTTTTATTTTTTGTATTTTTATTGCCATTATATTTATTATGGATTGGCTTTTCTTGCATAAATGACCTCCTTATATTTTTTTGTTTTATTATAGCATAAACTTAAAATGTATTATAGACTATCAAAATGAAAAAAGTCAAATTATTATACCCAAAAATAAAAAAGATTCTCAAACGAGAATCTTAAATTTTTTTACATATAGCAATTGCTAGAGAATGAGGTCCAATATGACAAGAAACACTTAATGATAAAGGATCACAAATAATATTTTCACCTGGATAAAGTTCTTCAAGTTCTTTTTTTAATTCTAAAGCGGGTGCTTCATCATAAGTGTAAGCGACACAAATATGCACGTTATGATAGTCATCATCAAAGCGTTCTTTAATATCTTTAGCGATTGCTTCTTTCATGATTTTAGTTCCTCTAGCCATTGTTCTAGTTTTAGCGAAAGAATCTAATTTTTCACCTTGTATTTGTAAAATAGGTTTAATTTTTAACATCCCACCCAATAAAGCAGCGGCAGGGGTAATACGACCACCTTTTTTTAAATAATCAAGTGTATTAACAGTAATATAAATAGAAGCATTTAATTTATTTTCAGTTAAAATATCACAAATTTCTTGTCCTGATTTTCCTTGATCAGCTAATCTTTTAGCATCAATGACATCGTATTTTTGAGTAACAGAGATACGTTGACTGTCTACGACAAAAACACGATTATCGTATTCTTGTGCTAGCATCATAGCTGTTTGGCACGAACCACTTAATCCACTAGACATTGGAATATGAACGATTTCATCATAATCTTTTAAAATTTGATCCCATAATTCTTTAACGTTTCCTACAACAGGTTGAGAAGTAAAGATTTCTGCACCATTTAATTGTTTTTCAAAGAATTCTTCATGAGTTAAATTTATATCTTCATAGTATGTTTGATCATCAATAGTAAAAGGCATTGGCAAAACAAAAATACCAAGTTCTTTTGCTTCTTTTTGACGAATACCTGCATTACTATCAGTCACAACTGCGACTTTTTTCATAATACCACTCCATTTCTAGTATAATCACAAGCACATAATAACAGTTATAGCGATAAAATTCAAATAATATAAGCATATCACTTGTAAAAAAAAAGAGTTTTGGCATAATATAATGGAGGTGAAATTATGGAAGTTATTACAAATGTACAATTTGATGAAGTTATTTCTAAAGGTGTTGTTGTGATTGATTTCTTTGCTAATTGGTGTGGACCATGCAAAATGTTAGCTCCTGTTTTAGAAGAAGTTGCTCAAGAGTTACCAAAAGTTACATTTGCAAAAGTAGATGTTGATCAAGATCCTTCATTAGCAGGAAGATATGGAATTCAATCTATTCCACATTTAATTCTTTTTAAAGATGGTCAAGCCGTTGATCAAATTAGTGGTTTTGTTGGAAAAGATGTTATCTTAGAAAAACTTAATCCTTTATTATAATAGGCAGTTTGCCTATTTTTTACATATGATAAAAAATATTGTTTTAGATATGGGGAATGTCTGTTGTAAATGGGATGTTTCCTATATTGCAAGTCAGCTTGCATCTTCTTTAGAAGAAAAAGATTATATTATTAAACATTTATTTCAAACAAAACAATGGGCACAACTTGATCAAGGGGTTCTTTCTTTACAAGATGCCAAAAAACAATTAATTGAACAAATTCCTGATGAAAAAAGGGATTTAATTGTGTATGCTTTTGAACATTGGTTTGATTATTTTGATCAGTTTGATGAAATGGAAGAATTTATTAAAAGATATAAGGGTAAAGGATATCAATTTTATTTGTTGTCTAATTGTTCAATGCAATTTTATCAATATTATCAATCAAAATCTATTTTTCAACATTTTAAAGAGCTTTATACATCTGCAAAATATCAAAAAATAAAACCAAATTTAGATATTTATCAAGATTTTTTAAGTCGTTATCATCTAAAAGCTAATGAATGCCTTTTTGTTGATGATTTAAAAGAAAATATAGATGCAGCTATAAAAGTTGGTATGAAAGGCTTTGTTTATCATCAAAATATACAAGAATTAGAAAAATATATAGAAAATATCTTATAAAAGTATGGATTATCATTTTTTATGATAAATACCATACTTTTTCTTTACCTATAAATATTTTGTGATAAAATAGGTGCGGAAATGTAAGAGAGGGAGAATATTTATGACAAAAAAGAAGAATAATTGGTATTCAAATCATAAAAAGCCTGTTTTAATTTGCGGAATCGTTGTTTTGGTTCTTCTTATTGTTTATTTAGCAGGAATGCTATATTACAATGATAAGTTTTTAAATGGAACAATGGTCAATGGGAGTGATGTTGGAGGAATGACATTACAAAAAGCAAATGATCAATTATCTAAGAAAGTAAATGGACAATCATTAAAATTGATTTTTAATGATGGACAAAGTGAAGTATTACAATCAGCTCAATTAGGTGTATCTTATAATAAAGATAATTCATTGAATCAATTAATGAAAAATCAAAATAAATGGGCTTGGTTTATAGGATTCTTTAAAAATGAAAAAAATACTTTAACTGATTTAATACAAATCAGTGATGAAAACTTAACAAATGGTATAGCATCAATGGAACATGCTAAAGAAGAAAATCAAATTGCACCAACAGATGCCTATATTCAATATAAAGATGGAAGTTTTTCAATTATTGAAGAAACGTTAGGATCAAAATTTAATATTGAAGAATTAGTTAAAAATATCAAGGTAGCTTTAAGTGAAGGAAAACAACAATTAGATGTTACAAAAGCAAATGGTTATGTTAAACCTCAAGTTTACAAAGATGATCAAGATTTGAATAATCAATTAAAGGCAGCAAATGAATATTGTTTATCAGCAATTACATATACAACACCTAAAGGAAAAGAAATTGCTTTAGATGGAAGTACACTTATTACTTGGTTAAGTAAACAAGATGATGGAAGTTATACAAAAGATGAAAGTGTTTTTAAAGAAAAATTAACTGCCTTTGTTAAAGAACTTGCAAGTCAATATAATTCCATTGGTGCAACAAGAACGTTTACTGGAAAAGATGGACAAAGTCATACAGTCAGTGGAGGAACTTATGGATTTAGAGTTTCTACTGATAGTGAAGTAAGTGCATTATTAAAAATGATCAATGAAAATAAAAGTGAAAATAATAGAATACCTGAACATACAGGACAACTTCCATCAGGAGAAAATGGTGGACTAGGAACGACTTATTTAGAAATCAATATTACAAAACAACATTTATGGTTTGTTAAAGATGGAAGTGTTGTTTTAGAAAGTGATTTTGTAAGTGGTAAAGAAAGTGATCCTACAAGACTTACACCAAGTGGTACATATTATATTTATAATAAGGAAAGAAATAGAGTTTTAAGAGGAACAAAACAACCAAATGGGAAATATGAATACGAATCACCTGTTTCTTATTGGATGCCATTTAATAAAGGTATAGGGCTACATGATGCTTCATGGAGAAGTACGTTTGGTAGAGATATTTATATTAATAGCGGTTCACATGGATGTATTAACTTACCAACAGGATTTGCTGGAAGCTTATATTCACAAATTTATGTTAATTTACCAGTCGTTGTTTATAGATAAAAAAAGAGATTGCATCAGCAATCTCTTTTCTATACATTATTTTACAACAACGTTTTGTGCTTGTGGACCACGATCAGTTTCTACTACATCATAGTCAACAGTTTGACCTTCTTCTAATGTTTTGTATCCATCAGCTTGAATTGCAGAGAAGTGAACGAAAATATCTTTTCCTTCTTCACTAGTGATGAATCCGAATCCTTTTTCGGCATTAAACCATTTTACTTTTCCGACAGCCATGTCTGGTACCTCCTATAAAAATTACAAATGGAAATACTCTATGTATAAAATCGCAAATATGAGATTGTGTACATAAAGTGAAATACAACTTCCTCATATTTGAGATATTTTGGAAAATCATATAAAACCTTTGCATATCTATTATATCATTACAAAAAATATTTTGTAAACAGTTTCAATTTATTTTTTTAATGATAAAATAAAAAGAAGAGGAGGAATTATTATGCCATATATATCATTTAAAACAAATCATAAATTAACCTTAAGACAAGAAAATACAATTAAATCAAAATCGGGGGAACTCATTTCACTTATTCCTGGTAAAACAGAAAAAGCTTTGATGATTCATATGGAAGATGATCAAATTATGTATTTTAAAGGAGAAGAAACTCCTTGTATGATGATTGAAATCAATCTTTATAAAAGTGCAGAATTTGATGATAAGAAAAAATTAACAGAAGCGATGATTCAAATGATTCATGAAACAACGAAAATCGAAGCTGATAATATTTATGTTATTTTCCATGAATTTGATCATTGGGGACTTAATCAAACGTTGATTTAAAATAAGAGCAGGTTATCCTGCTCTTATTTGCTTACGTGGCCACTATTTAAACCTTCATCTTTTTTATTTAAAGGAAGCCAGTCTAAAATTTTTAAAATATAACGATCCCAGAAATCCCATTCATGATTTCCAGGTCCTTCTTCATAAGTTAAATCTACTTTTTCTTCAAGTAAAAAGTCACGATATTTACGATTTGTGGCAAGTAATAAATCATCCGTTCCAATACACATATACATTTTAGGAAGTTGATCATGAGGGATTTTCTTTACTAAAGCATAGTAATCTTTATCACTCTCTTTTAATTTTGTTATATCGCCAAATAAACTTTCATAATATTTTTTAGCGTCAACCCCTTGAATGATAGGAGGTTTACAATCTACCCAATCATCTAACATCAAAGCACTTGAAAGACCGGCAATAAAACCAAAAGTATTGTAATACTTTAAACCATTGACAATAGCACCATAGCCTCCCATTGAAAGACCAGCAATAAAAGTATCTTCTTTTCTATGAGAAAGAGGGAACATTGCACGTGTCATTTCTACAAGTTCTTCTCCAATAAATTGACTATATAAATTATGTGTATTTTCTTGATCAACGTAGAACATATTTTCTCCACTTGGCATCACGACACATAATCCTCTTTCACTCGCAAATCTTTGAATACGGGTACCATAAAGCCAATCATTTTGATCACCAAAGATACCATGTAATAAATAAAGTGTTTTATATTCCTTCTTTTGATTATATGTCATTGTATCCATATCTAATGTATCTGTTGGTAAAACAACAGTAACATCAACAGTTCTAAGTAATGCTTTTGATAAATAATTTAATTTAATAATTGCCATAACTACACCTTCCTTAATATATCTAAAGTATGAGAACTTGCGCCAATCATATCTAATCTTTCACAAGTAGATAAATGGTATTGCATAAAAAGTTCAAATGTTTCGTCATCCATTTTATTTAAAATAGGACGCATATAATCTGCTGGTCCATCAGCAGCAATAATCTTAATTCTTTTTAAATTCAAATCTTGATTTAATTGATTGATCAGTTCGATTCTGACATAACTATAAAGATCATCGATATTGGTTTGTGTTTGAAAATGTTCATCAATTTTCCCACTTTTTAAAGCTTCCTTAATATGACCATCCCTAAAGCCATGAACAAGTACACTATAATCATTCATGACATAAGCAACTAAAATAACTCCTCCTGTTTTAGTTACACGTTTAGCTTCAGACAATGCTTTCAGTTTATCTTCGTAACTAAAAAGGTGATACATTGGTCCAAATAAAAGTGTTAAATCAAAAGTTTCATCTTGATAGCGTGATAAATCTAAAGCAGTTCCTTGATAGGCTTTCACATTACTTTTCTTTGCTTTTAACATTCCAAGATTATATTTCACAAGTTCAATAGCGTCTACTTCATAACCTTCTTGACTTAAAGCGACAGAATATCTTCCTGTACCAGCACCGATATCTAAAATGCGATCACCAGCTTTTAAATAATCATGAATATATTTCATAGAAGTACGATATTCTACTTGTCCATGTTTTCTTAAAAGACGTTTGTCTTCACAAAATTTTCCATAATAATTTTCTAATTCATTCATACACTTATCCTTTTCATTATTATATTCTTTTTTATTGTATAATAAATCTTAAAAAGAATGTAGATATTTTTGTAAAAAATACTTTACAAAATTCATGAAATAGTGTAAATTAATACATGCAGTTGATACGGCGGACGTGGCGAAGTGGTTAACGCACCGGATTGTGGCTCCGGCACTCGTGAGTTCGATTCTCATCGTCCGCCCCATTTTTTAACTGTATAATAATAGTCCATGGCGGACGTGGCGAAGTGGTTAACGCACCGGATTGTGGCTCCGGCATTCGTGAGTTCGATTCTCATCGTCCGCCCCATTAGTGAAGATAAAGTCCTTAATAAAGGATTTTTTTGTTTATGGAGAAGAATATGATTAAATTAGTACAACCTCAAATTGAAGAATTAAAATACCGTAAAAAGCTCTTAAAAGATCCTCAAACCATGGCCTTTAATAAAAACAATGGGGGAACTGTTGATTTCAATGAAAAAATCTGGCAACCTTGGTATGCTTTATGGATGAATGATGCTAAATATTACTATGCCTATATTTATGATGATACTTTAAAAAAATATATTGGAGAAGTTTCTTACTATTTTGAAGAAGAATATCGTGAGTATGTTCTTAATATTATTGTTGAAGCTAAATATCGTCATTTAGGTAAAGGGAAAGAGGCTTTAGAACTTTTATGTCAACAAGCTAAAGAAAATGGTCTTCGCTTTTTATGTGATGATATTGAAACAAATAATCCAGCTAAAAATCTTTTTCTTGATTTAGGCTTTAAAGAAGTTTGGGCAAGAGAAAGTATTACAATGTTGAAAAAACGTCTTTAGAACCATTTTGGTTCTTTTTTTCACAAGATTTACACATTTTTTTTATATACTTAAATAAAGGAAGGGTGAAGTCTTATGAAAAAAAAGTTAGGCATGTATTTGATTTGTCTTATTTATATTTTTGAATTAATTTATACAATGAGTGCCATGTATTTTAATAGTTTTATGGTAACACATAAAATAAAAATCTTTGAAAATATTTATCAAATCGCTTATTGTATGATTTTTATTGTAGGAATTCTTTATATCTTGTTGCTTATTTATAAAGTAGGGCATCATGAAAGTATTGATTTAAAGAAAAATACAGGTTTATTATTTGGAATCGTTTTTATGGATCTTGTATTATATGGCTTTTTTATTATTCCTATGTTAGTAAGTTCACCTGCTATGAAAATGGTTTGTATTTGTTTTTTAGTTCATTTACTTGTTTATATTAAAGAGAAACAATTATTTGTTTTAGAAAAATAATTTAAAGATGAAAGTGGCTACTTTCATCTTTTTTTCATTTAAGCATGGTATGATAGAGATGGTGATAATTATGAAAAAAATATTAATTGTAGAAGATGATGAAAGTATCGCAGATTCTTTAAAGGAAATGTTGGAGAATAAGGCTTATATTGTGGAAGTTTCTTATTCTAAAAAAGAAACTTTAGAGAAATTAAATGAATATATTGATCTCATTCTTTTAGATATTCAATTACCTGATGGTAATGGAATTGATTTATGTAAAGAGATTAAAGAAAAATATGAGATGCCTATTATTTTTTTAAGCTGTTTAAATGATGAAGAAACAATTGTAAAAGGATTAAATGAAGGTGGCGATGATTATGTTTGTAAGCCTTTTGGAATTAAAGAACTCTGTGCCAGAATTGAATGTGCTCTTAGAAAGGTAATAAAACAACAAGGAATCTATTATATAGATGACTTAATTATTGATACTTTAAAACATAAAGTATTTAAAGAAAATCAAGAATTAGAATTGAGTGCTATTACTTTTACTTTATTAGTAGCACTTGTCGAAGGACATGGAAGAGTACTTACAAGGGATTATTTATTGATGATGATTGAAGAGATAACAGGACATGTAGTAGAAGATAATACGTTAACTGTTCATTTAAAAAGACTCAGAAAGACTTTAGGGGAATATCAAAACCAAAAATATATTGAAACATTAAGGGGTGTAGGGTATCGATGGAAGATATAAAAAAAGAAAAGAATATTCATATGTGTTTCATGGTTTCAATTGTATTAGCTATGTTTATGGAAATATATGATTTTTTAATGAGATTAAATTTATTGAATATTTTTATTTTTATAAGCTTTATTTTTTATTTGTGGAATCAAAATCATAAAAAGAAACAAATGAATTATTTAATACAATGTTGTGATGCTATTATTGAACAAAAAGATTTTTCGATTATTGATGGTGAATCTAAAGAAAGTCTATTATCTAATAAATTATATGTGCTTAATAAAAGATATCATCAATCATTAAAAGCTGTTAAAAAAGAACAACTCAAATTAAAAGACTATATTGAAGATATCTCTCATCAACTAAAAACACCGATTACCTCTATTCGCATACAAACAGAATTATTACTTGAAGAAAACCAAAATAAAAAGTTGTATTCTATAGAACATCAAATACAACGAATACAACTTTTAGTCAATGACTTACAAACCATCGCCTTATTAGATTCTCATAATATCCAATATTGTTTTAAAGAATATGATTTACAAACGCTTATTGATGAAATAGAAGAAGATCTAGACTACCTAAATCCGCAAATTCATTTAAATAAAAATATAAAAGTATTATGTGATGAAAAATGGTTTATAGAAGCATTAGAAAATATTATTAAGAATTGTTTAGAAAAAAATTCTACACCCCTTTCTATTTTTGTTTATGAAAATGAAACAACTTTAAAAATGATGATTCAAGATCAAGGAAATGGTTTTAAGAAAAAAGATCTTCCTTTTTTATTTCAAAGATTTTATCGTGGGGAAAATTCAAAAGGGACAGGATTAGGACTTTATATAGCTAAAGAAATAATAGAGGCTCATCACGGTTTTATAAAAGCTTATAATCAACAAGGTGCTTGCTTTGAAATTGTACTTCCTCAAATGAAAATGAAGAAAAAAATCTAATTTCACTTAGTTTTCATGATTGAATCGTAAGATAAAGTTAGAGGAGGAAAGAATATGTCACATACGATCAATATGCTCGCAAAAAGAAATATTCAAAAGTATAAAAAGCATTATCTTATTGTTTTAATCGTTCTTTTAATTGTTTCTACTTTTATTTTTTCAAGTTTTTTTATTGTTGATAATCTGTATCAAATGAAAAAGAACTATCATATTTCTACCTATGGTTCTTGGTATACACGAATAGAAAATATTGATGAACAAACTCAAAAAGGAATTGAAATCTACAGCAAAGACTATTTTAAAGATATTATTAAATATGGTTATGTAGATTTTCAAGGAAAATATGATAATTACCAAATAGGTCATATTGAAATGGATATTTATTCATTGTGTCGAGTAAAAATTATTAAAGGAAGAAAAATACAAAATGATCAAGAAATTTTAATCAATCAAAAAGTTTCTAAAAAGTATAAACTTTATGATCAAATAGAAATAGAAGGAAAAAATTATACGATTGTTGGTATTATACAAACCGCCAATAAAAACTTACCTGATATTTATACAAACTTAGAGACGTATCAAACAAAAGATTATTATTCGAATATGTCTGTTTTATCAGATAATCATTATATTCAATTTAATGATGGAAATAACTATCAAGAAATAGAAATTCATTATGATTATAATCCTTATGGTTATGATCATAATGAATTTCATAATCAAGTAGAAAAAGCAACCAATCAGCTCCAACAAACGTTTGAATTTATTATAATTACACTTTTTGTTTTATTCGCTTTAACTTCTACTTCCCTAAAGAAGAGAATGAAAGAAATGGCTCTTTATCGAGGAATAGGAATGACAACGAATCAATTAATGATGATGGTCATGCAAGAAAACATGCTGATTTCTTTTCTTTCTATTTTAATAGGATTGTTAATAGGTGTATGTGTATCTTTAGGTTATCTCTATCTTCAAAGTAAAACCTATCATACATTTATTTATCAAATTTCATTTAAAGAAATATTATTTTTAGTATTGGTATTGATGAGTTGTATTTTTATAACGATTCTCATTCCCATTTATTCAAGCTCTAAGAATGCTTTGATAGGTATTTTTGATAGCAAAAAGTTTAATTATATTCAAGTAAGATATAAAAAATTAAAAAAACAAACACTTGCTTCCTTAGCTACGAGAGAGTTATGGGCAAATAAAAGAATGAATATCTGTTTTTATGTATTTGTTTTAATACTTTCTTTATATGGGCTTGTTTATTTCTATCAAGGACATCCTATTCAAACAAAAGATCGAAATGAACAAAGTCAAGTAGAACTTATTAAGGTAACTCAAAAAGAAGCAAATTTATTTTTAAAAGAATTTTCTCAAAATGACATTATTATTAATCATCATTATATTGATGAAGGAATAACTATGACCTATCGAGAAATGCCTCAATCTGTTTATGAACTTTGCCAACTTTATTATTATCAAAGTAATAAAGATGATTTAAAAGGAAGATTTCCCCAAAAAAGTCATGAAATTGTCGTGGGCAATCATTTTAATCATGTTATTCTCTCAAAAGAACGGAATCCAAATCTTAAAGTTGAAGCGAATCAAGTAACTTTTAAAGGGAAAAAATATCAAGTAGAAAGTTCAACATCTTCTCATGGTGATCAAGGAAATTATTTAGGAGATGACAATTATGAGATTGCTCTTGATGAAGTAAAACTCAATGAAAAAGTGATAATTGCAGGTGAGGAATATACCATTGTTGGAATCAATGAAAATGAATATTATAATGATTCAATGATTTATATGTTTGAAGATGATTTAAAACGATTCAATACAAGTGATGAATATTATTCAGGATATCATTGGTATCCAATAAAAGATGTTATAAAAGTAGAAAAGTTCATGAAAAAACATTATGAAGCAAGAGTTTATGAAATGGTAACAAGTGATGAACTTTCAGTAAGTTTGTTTTCTACATTAAATATTCCTAAACATCTTTTAATACTTGCATTAGCTGTAGGTTTTATTTTAATGATGTTTTTAAATTACAATCATATTGAAAATAATTATCAAGATTATCTTATGTATCATATTATAGGTTTAAGTTATCGAGAAATTAAAATAAAACAAGTATGGAAATCAATAAAAATGTTTTTATATACACTTATTCCTTGTGGTTTTTATGAGTTGATTTTATTAAGAGGAAGTATCGATCATTATTTTCCAATAGCGCAATTAATACTTTTAGTAGGGATTATTTTTCTAGTTTATTTATGTGTTTATAATATTCCTTTATTAATTGTTTTAAAAGCACATCAAAATGAAGAAATAAGAAAGGAAGATGACTAATATGAATGTTATTTTAGAAGCGAAAGATATTGTTAAAACATATGGCTATGAAGATAATAAAATCTATGCAACCAATCATATTGATTTACAAATAGAAGAAGGCTCTTTTGTAGCTATTGTTGGAAGAAGTGGAAGTGGAAAAAGTACACTTCTTCATATCTTGGCAGGTTTAGTAAAACCAACAAAAGGAGAAGTTTATTTAGAAGGAAAGTCTCTTTATGAAATGAATGATCATACTTTAACGCGTTTTAGACGAAGAAGAATGGGTTTTGTCTTTCAATTCTTCAATCTTATTTCCACACAAAATGTTTTAGAGAATATAGTTTTACCAATTCATTTAGATGATGGCGAGATTGATGATGATTATTTAAATGAAATTATTAATCTATTAGGTCTAGAAGAAAAGAAGAATTCTTTTATTTATGAACTTTCAGGAGGACAACAACAAAGAGTTGCCCTTGCAAGAGCCCTTGCAAGTAAACCAGCGATTATTTTCGCGGATGAACCTACGGGGAACCTCGATGCTAAAAGTTCTAAAGAAGTTGTTGATTTATTAAAAATCGCCCAAAGAAAATATCATGAAACGGTTATTTTAGTAACTCATGATCAAGAAATTGCCTCTATTGCTGATCGTGTTATTACGATTGAAGATGGAAAAATTATTCAAGATACAAATCATATTTAAATACGTTTATTTGTGGTTTAAATAAAGATAAAAACATCTTTAATATTTTCTTTTTGTTAGAGTAGAGCTATGGAGGAAAATTATGGATGATTTAACGATTTATGAAACAGAAATAATTGTCGTAAAAATGGACGAAGAGTCCATTTTTTTGATAGAATAGAGAAAAGGAGAGAATAATTATGGAAGTAACAATTAATGGTGTAAAAAAAGAAGTCAGTAAAGAAGAGATGAAAGATCGTGTGATAGGTTATTATGATGCAGTAGGGGTCAAACATTTTTATTTAGAAGTTGATGAAATGGATGATGAAGAATTAAAGGCTTTATATGTAAATTCATTTGCGAGAGAATAATTGTATGAAATTAATTAGGAAAGATTAGGCGATTCATGTAGATAAAACAAACGGCACAAAGGTGGACTATTATTTATTAAATGATGCTGAAATTCATTATAATAAAATTAATCCTCGTACATTGCAAGAATGGCATAGACATCATCGTATTTCAGAAAATATTTTTATTTTAAAAGGGGGAGCTTGTTTATCGTTATTTAGATGAAACAAATAAGGAACAATCATTAAAATTAAAACAGGGGGATTTGCTTTCTATTGATAAAGATATTCATACTTTTGAAAATCAAACAGATGAGGTTGTAGAATTTATAGTGTTTCGGTATCTTCCTTCTTATAAAAATCAAAGTGAAATGATTAAAAATGATAAAGAAATAATTGAAAGGTAATACGGAAGTATTATCTTTTTTACTAAAAATACATTTTATTAACTAATATTTAGTAAAATATATTGATAAAGTTTACTAAAGTGATAAAATGAGATTGAGAAAGAATGGGGGATAGAAAATGAATCATCAAATTAACCGACTTATTTATTTTGGTTTACAACATCATTTAATTAGCGAAGATGATGAAATTTATGCAGTGAACTTATTATTAGATTTATTTCATTTAGATCATTTTACTAAAGAAGAAATGAGTGAAGAATTAGAAGTGGCGACAGATATTTTAGAAGAAATGTTAGATTATGCTTGTCAAGAAGGCCTCATTGAAGATAATATTACAGAACGAGATCTTTTTGATACGCGCATTATGAATTGTTTAATGCCTCGTCCAAGTGAAGTGATTCAAACATTTAAAGAGTATTATAAAGAAGATTCTAAAAAAGCAACAAAGTATTTCTATGATTTATCTATTGCATCGAATTATATTCGAAAAACAAGAACAGATAAAAATATTCGTTTCAAACAATTTTATAAATATGGTGATATTGAAATTACCATTAATTTATCTAAACCAGAAAAAGATCCAAAAGAAATCATGAAGGCAAAAACAATCAAAGCCAGTGGTTATCCCAAATGCCTTTTATGTAAAGAAAATGTGGGTTTTGCAGGAAACTTTAATCATCCCGCAAGGCAAAATCATCGTATTATCCCATTAATGTTAAATGGATATCGTTATTACATGCAATATTCACCTTATGTTTATTATAACGAACATTGCATTATTTTTAATGAAAACCATCAACCAATGGTCATTAATGAAAATACGTTTAGATCATTATTTTCATTTGTTAAACAATTTCCACATTATATGCTAGGTTCAAATGCGGATTTACCAATTGTAGGAGGATCTATTTTAACACACGATCACTTCCAAGGAGGACATTATATCTTTCCAATAGAAGGAGCGACAGTTGTTAAAGATATATCTTTAGACAAATATCCTGATTTACAAATCAGTGTTTTAAATTGGCCTTTATCAACCATTCGTGTACGTTCAACAAATGATGAACAAATGATTCGATTTGCCTTAGATACTTTAAATAAATGGATCAATTATTCTAATGAAAAATTGGATATTATCGCTTATAGTGAAAAAACAAGACATAATACGATTACTCCAATTGTAAGAAAGAAAAATGGATTGTATGAAATGGATCTTGTTTTAAGAAACAATCGAACAAGTGAAAAATATCCTGATGGTATTTTCCATCCTCATCAAAACTTACATCATATTAAAAAAGAAAATATTGGTTTAATTGAAGTGATGGGACTTGCGGTTTTACCAGCAAGATTAAAAGATGAATTAGAAGTTTTAAAAGAATGTTTATTAGGGAAAAAGAATATTTTAGAAATTTCAAATATGAAAAAGCATGAGGCATGGTATAATGAATTAAAGAGCCATGATTTTAATGAAGATACAGTGGATCAATTACTAAAAGAAGAATTAACACATAAATTCGTTAATGTATTAGAAGATGCGGGTGTCTTTAAAATGAATGAAGAAGGAAAAGAAGCTTTTATTAAATTTGTAGAAATGGTAGGAGAAAAAGAATGAAAAAAGCAAGTTTAGTGATTAAAGAAATTCAAGAGGGAACTTATAATGATGTTTTAAAAGAAGTCTATATTGATGAAAGTCGTATTGAAAAACAACCTCAAAGATATGTAGCAGCAATTGAAAAATTTATTTCACTTTATGGAGATCAAGAAATTGAAATCTATAGTACACCAGGAAGAAGTGAAGTCAGTGGGAATCATACGGATCATCAAAATGGTGAAGTTTTAGCGGCAGCCATCAACTTAGATATTATTGCGGTTGTTTCTAAAAATGATGTCGTTAAAGTTTTATCGGATGATTATGATTTAAAACCTATTTCTTTAGATGATTTATCAAAAAAAGAAGACGAAGTGGGCACATCTGAAGGACTAATGAGAGGAGTTCTTGCCCGTTTTAAAGAATTAGGTTATGCCATTGGTGGATTTAACGCTTATATGACAAGTGATGTTTTACAAGGCTCAGGGTTATCTTCATCAGCAGCCTTTGAAGTTATGATTGGAACCATTCTTTCAGGTCTTTATAATGAAATGAAAGTCGATCCTGTCGTGATTGGACAAGTGGGACAATATAGTGAAAATGTCTATTTTGGAAAACCATGTGGTTTAATGGATCAAAGTGCTTGTTCGGTAGGAAGTTTGATTCATATTGATTTTAAGGATAATAGTAAACCTGTTGTCGAAAAAGTAGATGTTGAATTTTCTTCATTTAAACATAGTTTATGTATCGTAGATGTCCATGCGTCTCATGCAGATTTAACAGATGATTATGCAGCTGTTCCTTATGAAATGAAAAAAGTAGCTCAATTCTTTGGCAAAGAATTTTTAAGAGAAGTGGATGAAAAAGATTTTTATAACCAATTAGTCGCAGTAAGAAAAGAAGTAGGAGATCGTGCGATTTTAAGAGCAATTCATTTATTTAATGAAAATAAACGTGTGGAAAAAGCAGTATCTTCTTTAAAAAATAATGATTTTGATACGTTTAAACAAGTTATTAAAGATTCAGGAGATTCTTCATATAAATACTTACAAAACGTTTATTCAAATAAATATCCAGATAATCAAGCTGTTTCTTTGGCCCTTGCTTTATCAGAAGGTATTTTAGAAAATCATGATGTATGCCGTGTTCATGGAGGTGGATTTGCGGGAACAATCCAAGCCTTTGTGGAAGATGAATACGTTGATCATTATAAAGAAGAAATTGAAAAGTATTTTGGTGAAGGTTCCTGTCATGTCTTAAAAGTAAGAAAATTTGGTGGAATGAAGGTACTTTAAGATGATTAAAATAGAGAAAGTAGAAAATAATATTGATTTAATTACACTTAAAAATGATGAATTAGAAGTTGTTGTTTCTAATTATGGATGTACACTTGTTAAAGTGTTGATGAAAGATCAAGTAGGAAATGTTGATGATGTGGTTTTAGGATATGATGATTTTAAATCTTATCAAACATTAGATGCCTATATTGGGGCGCTTGTTGGAAGAGTTGCTAATCGTATTAAAAAAGGAACTTTTGAATTAAACGGTCAAACTTATCATTTACCAATTAATAATGGACCTAACTCCTTACATGGAGGAATCAAAGGCTTTTCTTATCAAGTATTTGATTATCAAGTGCTTGATGAAACAAGTGTTGAATTCCATTATGTTTCTAAAGATGGGGAAGAAGGATATCCTGGTGAGTTAGATTTTAAAGCAATCTACTCACTTGAAGGCGATACACTTACCATGCATTATCATGCAACTACTTCGAAAGATACGCTTATTAATATTACGAATCATTCGTATTTTAACTTATCTGGCAAAAAAGAAAATGTATATCAACATTTATTAAAAGTTCATGCTGATCGTTTTGCTTGCATTGATCCTGATGGACTTCCTACAGGTGAAATAAAAGATGTCAAAGGAACATCTTTTGATTTCAATGAATTTGCCTATATTGGAGATCGTGTCGATAATGATGATGAACAATTACAACTTGGTAAAGGATTTGATCATCCAATGATCTTTAATACAAAAGAAAACCAAGTTGAATTGGTTCATGAAAAAACAGGAAGAAAATTAACCGTTTCAACGACTTTACCACAAGCACAAATCTATACAGCGAATTATTTAGATGGTCGTCTTGGTAAATATGGACAACATTACAATGCCCGTGATGCCATTTGTATTGAAACACAAAATATGCCGGATGCGATTCATCTAGAAGAAAACCCAAGTACGATTTTAAAAGCAGGCGACACTTATGATGAAAAAACATCTTATAAATTTGAAGTTATAAAAAATCTCTAGAGAAAAAATCTAGAGATTTTTAAATACACGAATTTCTTTCGATTAAAAAACAAGGTAAAAGAATTTTGATCGGTGAAATATTTTCATTATGTTTAAAAGCATCAAAAAGTTGTCTAGCAGCCATAAAGCCCATATCAAACGTTGGCGCAAATACTGTTGTAAGCGGTGGATCGGTATAATTGGTTGTTTCAATATTATCAAAACCAATGATTGATATATCTTCAGGTATTTTGATGTCATATTGTTTTAAAGCACGCATGGCACCAATAGCGATAGGATCGCTTGCTGCAAAAATGGCGGAAGGAAGTTTCTTGTTTTTAATAAGTTCATAAGTCATATTAAAACCAGATTCAATTGAAAACGTTTCTTCGCTTATAGAATAATCAATGTTGTATTCTTTACAATAGTATTCAAAATATTCTTTTCTTTGATCATGATAGAGCTTATCATGAATTATTTCTTTACCACCTAAGTAGGCAATTGAAGTATGTTTTTGACTTAAATAAGAAACCGCATCTTTAACTGCATTTTTAAAATCAAGTAAAATACAACATTCATGAATAGGATCAATATTCATATCTAAAAAAATAACATTTGAACATATCTTTTTATATGTTTCAATATCTTCTTGACTGTATTTCCCAATACAAACTAAACCTTGAATATCTTCTAATTGATTTAAATAATCAACATCTGTTTTAAAAACACGTTTGATAGCAATCTTGTTTTTAAAACAATATTCTTCTACTCCTTGACGAATACTTAAATAATAAGGGTCATTGGATTCTTCAATAGGAGATATCCATTGAATGATTCCTAATGTCATCACTGTATCATAGATTTTTTTATTTTTCTTTTTATAACCAAGCTGATTAGCTGCATCAAGAACACGTTGTCTTGTTTCTTTAGGAACAGACAACGTAGGATCATTATTTAAAATACGTGAAACACTGGCGCTTGATACTTTCGCTAATTCAGCAATATCTTTTATTGTTGCCATAAGAACCTCCAATCTATGGTTATTTTATCATTTAGTAAACTTGAAATCAATATTTACTAAAATATCATCTCCGTTTACAAAACGTTTATTCAAAGGTAAAATAAGGTGTAAAGAAATGAGGTAGTACAATGAAAATAAATGAATCAAAACATGGCTTTGTCGTTAAAAAAAGGACAGAAGTCAGTGAACTTAATGCAATAATGTATGAAATGGAACATATAAAAACCCATTTAAAACTTGCTTGGTTAAAACGTGATGAAGAAAATAAAACATTTGGCATTGCGTTTAAAACCTTACCAAGTGATGATAGTGGGGTTTTTCATATTTTAGAACATTCGGTCTTATGTGGATCTCAAAAATATCCTGTCAAAGAGCCTTTTGTAGAATTAATGAAAAGTTCAATGAGTACTTTTTTAAATGCCTTGACCTTTGAAGATAAAACCTTTTATCCTATTTCATCTAGAAATAATCAAGATTTTATGAATCTAACAAAAGTTTATTTAGATGCAGTTTTCAATCCTTTGATTTTAAATAAAAAAGAAATCTTTTTACAAGAAGGATGGCATATTGAAGCTACAGAAAAACCAACTTATAAAGGGGTTGTTTTAAATGAAATGAAAGGGGCTTTTTCAAGTCCTCGTGAAATTATGATGAATGCGTTGAATCGTGCTTTATTTAAAGACAACTGTTATCAATATGTTTCAGGAGGTAATCCTGAATCCATTACCGATTTAACCTATGAACAATTTATCCAAACTTATCAAAAATATTATCATCCTTCTAATGCCTTTGTCTTTTTAGATGGAGATGTCCCACTTGATGACGTTTTAGAACTTTTAAATCAAGAATATCTTTCTTCAATGGAAGCGAATTTACCAATAGAAGGGCCAATTTATCAACAACCTGTTCAAATTTCTAGACAAGTGGTAGATTATGAAATAGGGGAAGAAGAAAACGCTGAAAATAAATATCGCATGGCCTGGGGAAATGTGATTGGAAGTTATCAAGACTATGAAAAAGTCATTGCGATGCAAGTATTAAGTGATGTTTTATGTGGTGATAATCAAGCGGTTTTAAATAAAGCCCTTTTGGAAAAAGGACTAGCTGAAAATGTTTATTTAGCGATTAATGATGGTGAATTACAAAATTGGTGTCAATTAGAAGTTGATCATATAAAAGAAGAAAACTTAGATCAAGTTAAAGAAATTGTTTTTGATACGCTTCAAACATTGATTAAGAAAGGTATTGATCGTCAACAACTTGATGCGACACTTGCTTATTTAGAATTAAATTTAAAAGAAAGAAACTTTGGGGGATATCCTCAAGGAATTATTTTTGGTTTCCAAGTATTAGAAAGTTGGCTTTATGGAGGTAAACCAGAAGCCCATTTAGAATATGGAAAGATCTTTGATGATTTGAAAAAGAAAGTAAATGAAGGGTATTTTGAAAATCTTATCCAAGAAGTTCTTTTAGAAAATAAACATAGTTGTGAAATTGTATTAAAACCTTCAAAAGAGTTAGGAAAGATTCGTCGTGAAAAAGAAGAAAAGAAATTAACAAATGTTTTAAATTCTATGACAGATGTTCAAAAACAACAATTACAAATAGAACAAAAACAATTAGATGCTTTCCAACAAGCACCAGACACTTTAGAAAACTTAAATACTTTACCAAAATTAAATCTTGAAGATATTGAAGCAAAAGTACAAAAGATTCCTTCAAAGTTGATAGATTTAGAAGGATGCAAAGTTTTAAAACATTCAATAGAAACTAATGGTATTTATTATTATGCTCTTTATTTTAATATAGATCATTTAGATTTAAATCAAATCAGTACCTTATCTTTTATTTGTTCCTTATTAGGAAATATCTCTACAATAAAACATAGTGCTAAAGATCTTTCTACAAAGATTCGTCTTCTTTGTGGAACAATGAATTATTCTATTAATACATATGAAAAAACTAATAAAGAAAATCAAGTTTACTTCAAAGCAACATTTTCTACTTTAGAAGAAAATGAACAAGAAGCTTTACAACTTCTTGTTGAAATCTTACAAGAATCTGTTTTTGATCAAGAAAAAATGATTCGTGATATTTTAAAACAACGTATTATTTCATTAAAACAAGCGATTACTATGTCAGGACATAGTTTATCTATGAAAAGAGTTTTAGCAATGGTAAGTTCTTCGGGTGTTATTGATGAATATAGTAGTGGAATTGCTTATTATAAATGGTTAAAAGAATTAGATGATCATTTTGATTTTGTTGCCTTAAAACAAAAATTAGAAAGTGTTTATCAAAATGTTTGTTTCTATAATCGTTTAACTTTATCTTTTACTGGAAATGATGATACAAACTTAGAAAAACAAGTTCTTTATTTAAAAGAAACATTAAAAATCTCTGATTCTTTAGAAAAAGCAATCATCAAACCTTTTTCTATTAAAAAAGAAGGAATTATAATTCCTTCAGATATTGCCTATGCCTCTAAAGGAGGTTATCTATTAGAGACTTCTAAAATAACACCACTTGCTTCAAACATTATTTCTTTAGCGTATTTATGGAATGCAGTAAGAGTACAAGGAGGTGCTTATGGGACTGGTTTAGTATCGCGTGCTTCAGGATTTACATGTTGTTATTCTTATCGTGATCCAAATGGAAAAGAATCTTTAAAGAAATATGAAAAATGTGGAACATTTTTAAAAGATTATTTAAAGGAAAATCATGATTTAACAGGATTTATTATTGGCACACTTTCAGGATTAATGCCACTTATGATGCCTTATAATATTGGCAAATATGGTGATTTGTATTATTTTAATCAAAAAGATGAAAAAGCAAGACAAAAACAATTGGAAGCTATTTTAAATGTAGATAAGGATGAGCTATTAGAAATTGCGAAAGAAATCGATGAAACTTTAGAAAAAGGTGGAATATGTATTATTGGTGGTAAAAATCAAATAGATCAATGTGATCTTGATGAAGTTATTTCATTATAAAAGAGGTATTTTCAATGTTAGAGAAATATGATGTTTATTTAAGACCATTTAACTGTCAAAGAACATTGCATATTTATTTACCTAATGATTATTATCAAAGTGATGAAAGATATCCAGTTGTTTATATGTTTGATGGACATAATTTGTTTTTGAATAGTGATGCTACTTATGGTAAATCATGGGGCTTAGCTGAATTTTTAAATCATTATGATAAGAAATTGATTATTGTAGGGATTGAATGTAATCATGAAGGGAATGAAAGATTAAGTGAGTATTGTCCTTATAACTTAAATAGTCGTTATTTTGGACGTGTTCAAGGAAAAGGTATTCAAACATTAGATTGGCTTGTTTATGAACTAAAGCCGATGATTGATCAAAAATATAGAACATATCCTTTTAGAGAATGTACAGCCATTGCAGGAAGTTCTATGGGCGGTTTAATGGCTTTTTATGGAGTTATCAAATACAACCAATATATTTCTAAAGCTGCTTGTTTGTCACCGGCCTTTGGCTTATGTAAAAAACGTTTAGAAAGAGATCTTCCTCAAAATTTAAATCCTGATACACGTATTTATATGTCTTTAGGAACGGAAGAATTTAAAAGACCACAACGCTTTATTAAAAATATTCAAGAGTTTAATGATTATATTGTATCTAAAGGTGCAACAAGTTATATCAATATTATTCCTGGAGGTCATCATAATGAAGCTGAGTGGGAAAAACAAAATGAGTTGTATATGAATGTGATGTGGAAATAAGGAGATAAAAAATGATTAAACCTCAACGTTTAAAAAAAGGAGATAAAGTAGCTATTGTAAGTTTATCGGCAGGAACTTTAGGAGAAAAATGGGCTATTCATCGTTATTATATCGCGAAAGAAAGATTAGAAAATGATTTTGGTTTAAAAGTAGTTGTTATGGAAAATACGTTGAAGGGTATTAAATATCTTGATGAACATCCAGAAGCAAGAGCAAAAGATTTAATGGATGCTTTTAAAGATGATTCTATAAAAGCTGTTTTTAATGCAATTGGTGGAGATGATACGATTCGTTTACTTCCATATATTGATTTTGAAGTTATAAGAAATCATCCTAAAATATTTACAGGATATTCTGATACAACAATTAATCATTTGATGATGTATAAAGCAGGGTTGGTTTCTTATTATGGATTAGCGGTGCTAACAACTTTATCTGAATATGTCAAAATGGATGATTATTCATTGAAAATGATGAGAAAAACATTATTCGAGCCAGTACAACAATTGGAAATATACAAAGCACCTTATTACTACGATGACGATGATGAAATGATTCGATGGGATGAAAACAATATAAATGTTTTACGACAATATCATAAAGATGAAAATGGATATGAGGTCATTCAAGGAAATGGTGTTGTTGAAGGTGAATTGTTAGGCGGCTGTTTGGATACTTTTATAGAGGTTTTAGGAACAGAATTATGGCCGGATAAAGAAAAATGGCAAGGTAAAATTATGTTTTTAGAAACAAGTGAAGTAGATATGTCAGAATATCAATTAGCTTGGATATTAAGAAATTTCATGGCACAAGGTCTTTTTGATGTGATAAATGGTATTGTTGTTGGTAAACCATCACGAAGAAAAAAATATGAAATTTATAAAAAAGTTTATCAAAGGGTTATTGGGATAGAAGCGCATCATCCAGAGCTACCAATTTTATATAATGCTAATATAGGGCATGCACTTCCTATAGCTGTCATCCCTTATGGAGTACGTTGTCGTTTAGATTTAGATAAAAAGACATTTACACTATTAGAACCCGCATGTAATCTTTAAAAGATTGAGAAAGTGAATCGTTTTACGATGATAAATATAAAATGAATGTGATGTGGAAATAAGGAGATAAAAAATGAAACCATTTTGGGAAGATGAATATTTAAATAAAGAAAAATCAACATTTGGAAATCCAAGTAAAGAGGTTAAAGAACTTGTTCCGTATTTAAAGAAAGATGCAAAGATACTTGATGTGGGTTGTGGCGATGGAAGACATGCTTTATACCTTGCAAGATTGGGTTTTCAAGTAGATGCATTTGATTTATCAAAAAATGCGATTGAAAAAATAGATTATTTAAAGCAAAAGAATAATTTAAATATTCATACATGGGTATGTGATGTGTTAGATTATCCCTTTAGATATTCCTATGATTTAATAATTGTTCATGGTGTTTTACAATTTATTGATAAAACAAAACAACCACAAGTAATAGAGTTGTTAAAGAAATGGACAAATGTAAATGGATATCATGTTATTGCTTTATTTACAGATGAAGAACCTATTCCAGATGATTTAAAAGATGTTATGGTAGGTGTCTTTAAAAACGAAGAAATTAAAGATTATTATACAAACTGGAAAACTCTAATGTTTGAAAATAAAAAATTTCATGATGAACATGAAAATGGTATTAAGCATCTTCATGCTATGAATAAATTAGTGGTAAAGAAAATAGGGTAAGCAAATATGAAAATAAGATGCTTTGAAGAAAATGATATAAAACCTATTTATGAATTATTAAAAAATGAATTAGGGTATGAAGTTGATTATAGTTTGTTTGTTTTAAGAGTACAAGAAATGATTAAAAATAATTATTTGATTTATGTTGCTTGTATAGAAAATAAAGTTGTTGGTTTTATTGGAATAGAAGTAAGTTATGTCTTTGAACTTCCAAAACAAATAATGAGGGTAAATGCTCTTGCTGTTGATAAAAATTATCAAAACAAAGGGATTGGAAAACATCTTATACAAGAGGTTGAAAAATATGCCAAAATAAATAATATAGCTGCGATTACTTTGAATAGTGGGATTTCTAGAAAAACAGCGCATATTTTTTATGAAAAACAAGGATATTCTAAAAAAGGTTATAGCTTTATTAAATATCTAAAATAGGGGGGGTATAAAATGAATATTGAATTATACGATAAAATCAAAAAACTTTATTTAAAATATCATAAAGAAAAAACATGGAATCATGTAAATGATGTAGCCAAAGAAGCTAAAAAAACTTGCAATTCAATATCATCTAAATATTGAAAAATGTACGATAACAGCTTTGTTGCATGATATCAGTGCAATCTTTTCACCAGATGATATGTATAAATACGTTAAAGAATTAGGGTATCAAATAGATCCAAGTGAAGAAAAATATCATTTCTTATTGTATCAAAGAATTTCTAAAGAAATTGCATATGATTATTTTCATATTGAAGATGAAGATATTTTATCAGCAATTGAATGTCATACAACTTTGAAAAAAAGAAATGAATGATTATGATAAAATTATTTTCTTGGCAGATAAGCTTGCATGGGATCAAGGAGGAATACCTCCTTATTATCAGCCATTAAAAGAAGCAATCAATATTTCTTTAGATAAAGGATGTTATTGGTTTATAGGTTATCAATTTGAAACACATCAACTTCTTATGCCTCATACTTGGTTATTAGAAGCTTATGAAAAATTAAAACAGACAAATGAAGGCAAATAGTGTCGGGAGAAAATCTTTTTTCTTAACTATAATACAAGTACAGTAGAGAAAAGGAGAAAAAACATGGATTGGGTAAATGCAATTGAAAAAGCAATTCAATATATTGAAAACCACTTAGTAGAAGATATAACAGTGAAAGATGTTGCAAAATATGTTCATATTTCTGAATTTTATTTTCAAAAAGGATTTGCTATGTTATGTGGATTTACTATTAGTGAATATATTCGTAAAAGAAGATTATCGCTTGCGGGTAATGAAATTGCTGTAAGTGATATAAAAATTATTGATATTGCCATAAAATATGGATATGATTCGCCAGATAGTTTTACCAAAGCTTTTACACGTTTTCATGGTGTAACACCAACAGTTGCTCGTAAGAAGCATACAACTTTGAAATCCTTTGCTCCACTGAAACTAACAATAGCTTTAGAAGGAGGATATCTTATGGATTACAAGATTGAAAGAAAAAAAGCGTTTAAAGTTATCGCAAATGAAAAAACGTTTGCTTATGAAAATGCTAAAAAAGTCATTCCTGATTTTTGGAAAGAACATTATCAAACAGGTAAAGGAAAAGTTGTTAGAGGAGTTTATGGAATTAACATTGATAAACAAATGGGACAAGAAAACTTTGATTATTTAATTGCAGATCCTTATCAAGAACAAGTTATTCCAGAAGGCTTTGTGTTAGAAACTATTCCTGAATTTGAATGGGCAATTTTTCCATGTGTTGGCGCAATGCCTAAAGCCTTGCAAGATGTAAATATTAAAATATTTACAGAGTGGTTACCGGCGTTAAAAGATTATGAATTTGCTGCTGGATATTGTGTAGAATATTATGATGATCCAACAAAATATCTTAAAGGTACATTGGATGAAAATTATTATTGTGAAATATGGATTCCAATTAAAAAAAGATAAAAGAAATCTCTAATAGAGTTATTTTCTATTAGAGATTTTTATTAGATAAGATATCAATTAAAAATGGAACAACTTTTTCATCAGACATTTCATCTAGAGAAGAAATAAGACGGTATTCACTATGTTCTTCAGGATCTAATTGAATTACATAATCATTTGTATTTTTTAAAGTACAAATATAAACAAGTCGAGTAAACATCGTATTTTTACCTTTGTCAAAATTACTATCTTCATGAATGATTTGTTTTACTTCAACATCTAAATTAACTTCTTCTTTGATTTCTCTAATTAAAGCTTCTACAGGTGTTTCCAAGTCTTCTACAGAACCTCCAGGGATATCCCAATATTCAGGATATACATTTGGTTTACCTCTTTTGATAATACTTCTTTTAATGATAAGATACTTGTCATTGATTTTCATTAAACCATGGACAATAAGTTTGTTTCGAAATTCTTTCATATGATTTTCCTCCTTATGGGTAAGTTTTATTATAAATCTGTTTTCAATAAAAATGCAATGAGAAAAATATGATATAATAAAATCAATAAAGATTAGAGGAAATGTGTATGGATAAAAATAAAAAATGGATTGATTATATTATTGAATTACAAAGTTTAGCACAAGCCGGACTTACTTATGGAAAAGATGTTTATGATCAAGAACGTTATGAACGTATTCGCCAACTTTCCGCTATGATGATGGCAGATATTTCAAATAAACCAGTAGAACAAGTAGAAGGACTTTTTTGTAATGAAGTAGGGTATCAAACACCCAAAATTGATACACGTGCTGCTATTTTTAAAGAAGATAAAATCTTACTTGTACAAGAGAAAAATGGAACATGGTCATTACCTGGTGGTTGGTGTGATGTCAATGTCTCAGTTATGGAAAATACGATAAAGGAAGTAAAAGAAGAAGCAGGACTTGATGTTGTTGTTAAAAATGTCATTGCAATTCAAGATAGAGAAAAACATAATCAACCAATCTATGCTTATAAAGTATGTAAAATATTTATGCTTTGTGAAGTAGAAGGTGGTGTTTTTAAAGAAAATAGTGAAACAATAGGTTTTGATTATTTTACAAAGGACAATCTTCCAATACTTGCTACAGAAAAGAATAATGAAGAACAAATTCAAATGTGTTTTGATGCTTATAAGGCAGGAGAAAAATGGAAAACATATTTTGATTAAGGAGGCATATTTATGGGATTT
This sequence comes from Faecalibacillus sp. TM498, assembly GCF_020589955.1. NCBI lineage: Bacteria > Bacillati > Bacillota > Erysipelotrichia > Erysipelotrichales > Coprobacillaceae > Faecalibacillus > Faecalibacillus sp. TM498. Next base: position 52,600 of record NZ_JAJDKB010000001.1, on the reverse strand, counting down.
TTTACGAAGAAAAAACAAACACTATCATTTCCTTTTGATGATCAACAAAATACAGCATGCATTGTATGTTGTCATATTTTAGAAGGACATCCTATTTTATATGTAAGTCATGATGAAGATGACGGTATGTGGCAATTTTTATGTGGAAGCAATCATAATATAGAAGATGCAAGTATTGTTTCTTTATTTGAAGTTTATAACATTGATTATTCTATTTGCTTATTAAAAGACATGCCACGAGGTTATTATGCAATAAGAGAAAATGTAGAAAGTGATTGGATTGTTAAGAAATAATAATGATGGAGGTGTTATCTATGACAATAAAGTTTAGAGGTTATTTAAAAAATAATAATCAGTTAAAAAGTGTTGATGAATCACGATTGGAGAAAATGGCTATTGGATGGATTGACTATCTATTTGTTTTTTTGATTATTTTATATCCTTTAACAAAAAGCTTAAAATTATTAATTTCTAAATATAATGGAAAAATTTTAAATGTATTTTTAATAGATATATTGGGTTTTATTATTGTAATTTTATTAATGATTGTCCATGAATACTTTCATGCAATAACTTTTTCTAAAAAAGAAGATATTTATATTTGGTTTCAGGGGTTTGGAATGATAACACATTGCACAGAAATAAAGAATGTAAAAGAGTATCTTTATACTTTATTGTTACCTAATTTATGTATTACATTGCCATTATCGATTTTTGTAATATTTGTAAAACTATCAAATCCATTGATTTTAAAAATGATAGGATTAGTTTCAAGTATTATAATTTTAGGAGCAATTAATGATCTTGCTACTATAGTTTATATAATTAGAAATAGGAAGCAGATAGAGTATTTACAATTAAGTGGTAAATACATGTATTATAAGAAGAAATAGCATATAGAGGAAAGGTAGAAAAATGAAAAAAAGATATTATTTTATTATTATTTTAGTTATTTTGATTCCTATTTTGATCGTTACGTCTTTAATAAAAGATTCTAATCAAAAACCAGCTATTAAAATTAAAGATAATGAAATCATTACATCTGTACCTAATTGTAGTGAACCAACAATTAAAATAGATAAAATACGAAATATTAAATTATTGGATAATGTTGAAATTGGAAATAAACAAGTAGGTTATAAAGAAGATAAGTGCTATGCAGGTTATTTTGATACACAATTTGGAACATGTTTTATTTATATAAATCCAAATATTCATTCATATATTTATTTTGAAACCAAGGACGACAAATGCTTGATTAATTATGAAAGTGAAGAAAAAACAAAAGAGTTGTATGAAACTATAAAAAATATTTAACCTTAAAGGAGAATTAAAATATTATGGAAAATAAAGATGTTCAAAAAATAGCAAAAATGACAATACAATATGCAAAAGAAATTATTAAACCTGGTATGTCCCTTATTGATTTGAGAAATGATTTAGAGAAGAAAATGCTTGAGTTGGGCGCAGATTCTTTTTGGTATTGGGATGTAGGAGCATTTATTTTTTCAGGAGATGAAACAAATGTTTCAATATCAGGTAAACATTATGTAACTGCAAATAAAACTATACAAAATAATGATATTATTACGATTGATTTATCACCTCAAAATAATAATGTTTGGGGAGACTATGCAAGAACAATTATTATTGAAAATGGGATAGTTGTTGATTGTGTAGGAAATATTGAAAATGAAGAATGGAAAAAAGGATTACAAATGGAAGATAAACTTCATCAAGAATTATTGAAATATGTTACTGTTGAAACAACCTTTGAAGATCTTTATTTTCATATGAATCACTTGATAAAGGAATATGGGTTTATAAATTTAGATTTTTTAGGAAATTTAGGACATTCTATTGTAAATAGAAGTGAAGATAGGATTTATATTGAAAAGGGAAATAAAACAAAATTAATAGATGTAAATTATTTTACGTTTGAACCACATATAAGTGTTTTAAATTCTAAATATGGTTATAAAAAAGAAAATATTTATTATTTTGTTGAAGGAAAATTAGTTGAATTATAACTTATATTTAATGGGGAGTCGTCAATGAAAAAAGATTTTGAAAATTTAAAAAAAATATTTGAACAAGCAAATGAACAACTATTAAATCTTGATATTGATTTATTTGAATCACAAGTATCTGAACAAACAATTTGTGGAGCACTGGCTATAAGATTACATGATATATTAAAAGATACCCAATATTCCAAGTATTATGTTGATATTGAATATAATCGCAATAGAGGTGGAAAATTTAAAAAAATGTCTAAAAGTATACAGGGTCCAGGCGAAGAAATAATAAGAATTAAAACAGATTTAATTGTACATAGTAGAGGCGAATGTGTAGAACGAGATAATTTACTTGCACTTGAAATGAAGAAAAGTTATCGACCTAAAAAGGAGAAGGATGCAGATAGGAGCCGATTAAAATGTTTAACTAAAGATAGCTTTAATCATGAGTGGTCTTTTGATGGAACAGAACCTCCTGAACATGTTTATCGATATGCTATAGGCATATATTATGAGATTGATTTTGATAAAAATACTATCTCAATAGAATATTATCGTAAAGGAAAGTATCATACGAAAGATAAGAAACTCATTAAAAAAGGAACAGATTAATTAAACAAATGTTCCTTTTTTACTTTATTTCATAATGTGATATGCAAAGTTAGCAAAACCATTTTTATCATAAGAAGTAGAAATGTAGTTTACAATTTTCTTTACATCATCTACTGCGTTATTAACAGCACCACTATAATTTACTTTTTTTAACATTTCTAAATCATTTAAATGATCTCCAATTGCATACGTATTTTCTAAATTAATATTAAAATGTTTGCATAAAATATCAATAGCATTTGCTTTTGTTACCGATAAAGAAGATATCTCGGTGTTTAGTTGACCTGAAGAAGTGATTTTGAAATCTTTGTCATATTTTTTATTTATACTTTCTATAAATTTAAAATCATGAGTAATGATTTCTAATTTAAATAAATCTTTATCTTTTGTTTTAAAGTCGTTGATAATTTGCTTAGTAAGAGGGACACTTGAAAATATAATATCATAGTAAACTTGCATACCATAAAGAGCATAATCAATATCAGTAGTTTTAGTCATTGCTAATTGATAAAGTCTTTTTATTAATTGTTTAGATTTATGATAATAAAAGTGACATTGATCGTAAAGAATATAATAGTAATCTAATTTATTACATTGATCGATAATATCAAAAATCTTGTTTTCTTTAATAGGCATATTTGCAAGTAAGAAACCATCTTGTAAATAGATTTGAGCACCATTTAAAGCAATAACAGGTATTTGTAGATGATATTTTTCTAATAGATTTATTTTAATATCATTATAACTACGCCCAGATGCAAAGACGACAATAAAACCTTTATTTTGTAATTGATATAAAGCTTTTAAATTTTCTTCACTAATTTCATGTTGAGCAGTTAAAAGAGTTTTATCTAAATCAGTAAATATAATCTTTTCTTTATTCATAAAAACCTCCTTAATCGTTTGACAATGTTTAAAAATTAAGATAGGATTTTTTTAACTTTAAATTAATATATTTTCTTTAAAACATCATGTTTATAGGTGAGAGTGTAAATAAAATGTCTTGGAATTTATATGATTTAAAGTTTTTCTTTTTCTAACCATTGTACTTTTTTGTTAATGATAAAGTGATCGATAAGCCATAATGTTCCATTAAAAATAATAAGAAAACGATAAGCATTATTTAATGAAAATAATGAGCAGGTAATAAGTGAAATTGAAAGACCAATAATTCTTCCTAGGGCAATTGGAAATTCAGATGCAACAATATATTCGTATTGGTTATAATCGTTGTTTGCTATTTTGGCTAATTGGAATTTAACGGATTGAAAGATTGTTTGATTCCAACAGTAGACAACACCAAGTAAGATATAAGTGATTAATAATATTTTAGGCGATTGAAAAATTCCTAATAAGGACATTATTCCAAAATAAATCATAGAAGCAATTAAATGATAATTCTTTTGATTGGTTCTATTAAATTTACTAGCAATTAAACTTGAACTGAAAATACCAATACAAGCCATAATTGAATTAAATTGACCGATAATTTGTTCGTTAGAAATAATTGTATAAGCAAAAACAGTAAATATCTGATTAAATATTGAATCTCTAATACCGTTACTAAAATTATAATATTTATTAGCATTCCAATATTTGTTACCTTTAAGTTTTAAAACTTCTAATAATCTAATATTTTGATTTAAAGTAAGTCCTTTTATAAAAATAGACATATAAATACCAATAATAAGTAACAAAGCGGATATAAAAAATAAAATATAATAACCTGTTAGTTTAGTATAAATGGAAATAATATAACCTGAAAGTGAAGGCATAATAATTCCAAAAAGATAACTGAATGTTTGTTGATATGAAAAGAAGCGACCTTGTTCACTTTCTTTTACGAGTTGTCCAGTAAGTAGGTTAAACGAAAAATAGTAAAAACCTTGACCAATTCCATTAAAGATACCTAATGGAATTAAAAATAATTGGGCTTGTTCTTTTAATGATAAAATAAGCAAATAATAAGCAATCATTGAAAAGATGCCAGTTTTAAGAAAAGTAACAAGATTTATTTTTGATATAAATTTTGTTCCAATAATAAAAGCAATAAGCAAAGAAACATAGTTAAGAATATTTTGAAATAAGATAATAAATATACTATTTGTTAGTCTTACTAAATAAACATTCAAAAAAACTGAGGCAATATTTGAACCAGCAAGGAATAACATTCCTACAATAAGTAAATATTTTGTTTCCTTTGTTAAAGTATTTTTAATTTTTAGCATTTCTAAAATTTTTAATTGCTATTTTTAATAATTCTGAAACTTCTTCTTGCGAAAGTGAAATGCTATCAACAAGAACATAAGTTGCAATACCATGCGTATAAAATCGAATATTTTGAAAAAGTTGGCAAGCTTCATCAAATGAAATTTGATACTGTTTTTCAATCTTTTTAATAATATTTTGATTGTACGATGATTGAATTATTTGTGATAGCGTTCTTTGACCACCAATATCTGAAATATAAACAGCTTTGAACAGATTTTTTTCTTTTCTTGCAAATTCGATATAGGCATAGCTAACGCGATACAATTCATCATTTTCATCAACATAAATATCTGTAAATTCTCGATAGTATTTATATATTTCTTCAATAAGTTCTTCTTTTAATTCATCCATATTTTTGTAAACCCTAAAAATAGGATTTGTAGAACAATTCATTTCTTTTGCAATACTTCTTGCATTAACTTCCTCAAAACCACTTTTTCTTATTATTTCAAGAGATGAAGTTAAAATATCTTGCTTATTAATTTTTGATTTTGGTGGCATAACAAAACTCCTTTCTTATAAAATAACATTTGTTACGTAACATATGTTATTTTATAATTAAAAATTAAATTTGTCAATGGAACACATCATAGAAGATATTTTAATTCCTCTTTTTTATTATTTGTGTAATATTATAATTCTATTTAGTTAAAGATGTTGATTTATACGGAAATATTAGCTTTTACAGGAGTAGGAATATCAAAATAAAGTAATATGCCGATATCTATAGAAAAGCAGAAGTAGGGTTTAATGATAAAAAAGAGATATTACAGAAAATAGGAATGTTCAAAAAAAAGAAAAATGACAATTCGATGTATAAAAGGAATTATTAAATTTGGTTGTTGATATATAAAAAGTTTCCCATTATGAGAAACTTTGATTTTAAAACTTAATGTTTTTTAATTTTCTTTTTAGCTAACCTTACCATGCTATCATCTAATGTAGTACGTGGGTTTTCTAAATTATAAGTTTTTGCCAAATCTTTGTAATGTTTATCCATGTAATCTTTTATTTCATTAGTTGATTTTGTTTGGAATAGGGTAATTAAGTTTACATCATCTTCTATTTTAAAAATATCATTTAATTTCAAAATAAATTTAGATGTATTTTCTTCGATGTCTGAACTTTCAAAAAAGTAATTTCCTGTGTTTGTATAGATGTTTAAATCTACAAAATAATTAAAGTAAATACTAAATTTTCCAGAATTACGGTGTGACATAAAACCTTTGAAACCACCTTTTAAAAGACCTACAGATGGATTGTAGATTCTATTAACAGGTAAAATTTTGATATTATTAATACTACTAAACGGAATGGTAATATCTACGTTGGATTCATTTTTAATTACTAAAGCATCTTCGTTTAAAATAAGTTGTTGTACATCATCAGAAATACTTGTTACTGAAAATTGTGCTTTTATTCTTTTTTCTTCCATTGCAAAAACCTCCTTTTTAAAAAATAAATTTATTACATCAAAGAACTTTAAATTATGAATAGTCATTTTATCTTTATTCAATTATACCATATAACATGTAGAAATATTGTGATTTAATCAGCTTTTTTATTTGTTGAAATGTTTTTAATGGGTTATAATAAGCACTAATATCATCTATAACAGTATATATCGATTCTTTAAGTTAGATACATTCAAATATATAGAGAGATTGGTTTTAATCATTGCACTTTATAGATAACCAATAGAAATATGTGATATAATTTCATGTAGTTAAGGGAGTTGATTTATATGAAAATATTAGCTTTTACAGGAGCAGGAATATCAAAACAAAGTAATATTCCAACATTTATGGAAAGACCAGATGTAAGAGAAAAACTATTTAGAAGTTATGCCAATACACATCATGAAGAATATAATGAGGTTATTAAACAGCTTAAAGCCAATATGAACGGTGCTAAACCGAATGATGCTCATATTGCTTTAGCTGAATATCATGTACCAATTATTACTATGAATATTGATGGATTGCATAAACTAGCCGGAAGTGATGCTTTAGAATTACATGGTGGTTTACCAGAAGATGATGAAATGGATATTGCGTATTCTTTATATAATAAACCAGTACTTTATGGTGATCCAGCACCAAATTATCAAAAGGCTTATGAGATGGTTTATACATTACAACCAGGAGATATCTTTTTAGTAGTAGGATGTTCATTTCATACAGGAATATCTGTTGATTTAAGAGAAGTTGCGAAAGCTAGAGGAGCAAGAATTATCGAAATACAAGAAGATGCTGCTCATAATGTAAGAAAAGTATTAGAAGAATTATTAAATAATAATTAACTTTTAATGTAGAATAAAAGGAATGGAGGAAATTATTGATATGCAAATGCCGGTATTATTATGTGCGATTTTATTAATAGTTATTTCTATTCCTTTATATTTTGGAAAGGGTTCAAATATGATTGCTGGATATAATGATTTGAGCCAAGTTGATAAAGAAAAAATAAATAGGTTGAGATTATGCAGGGTGTTGGCAATGACATTTGATATAACTGCTATCATTTTAATGTTAGGAGCTTATTCTATTATTAGTATGAATGATACAATAATTTTAGGTGTTATCACACTAATTGTAGGAACTATTTTGAGTAATGTTGTTTCCAAAAATAAGTGAATTAATTGCTATAAAAAATATTAGAAGAATTAATGAAAGGAAGATTAATTAATGAACTCAATTTTAATTAAACCACATCATTTTATTGATATTATTAAATTATACGGATCTGGGATAGATAGATTTGTTCCTGATGAAAAAATGGGACATGATTTTTATAAGGTTGCTAATGAAATAATCGATAACCCATCTATTGATTTAAAACTAACAATTGATGGAGATGACATTTGTAAACCTTGTAAAAAATATCATGAACAATGTATAGATCCATTAACACATATACAAGGATATACAAGTAAAGATGTTTATAATAAAACTTTAGATAAAAGAATTATAAAATTATATAACTTAAATGATGATTATTATACGGCAAAACAATTATGCTCTATAATTCAAAATAATAAAGAATATATCTTTGAAGTCTGGGATGAAGAAGATAATGAGGTAACACAAAAAAGATATGAATTGTTTTTACAAGGGGCTCATAAATTTTTAGATAACATTTAAAGAATAAATATAGGAAGAGGTGATAGATTTGTCAAAAAGGGAAAAAGCATATTTTCATTTACCAGGATTATTTGAATTTTATGAATTATATAAAGTCTTTTTACCATTATTCTATCATCATCGTGAATATTTTTATGATTGGTGTGAAATAGGTTCTATTTATGGAAGTCCTGAAGATTGCTTATGGGGTGGAGGACGTCTTGGTGAAGGAAATCAAAATCCTTATGAAGTTCTTTCACTTATGAATCAATATCATATTTCTTCGCGACTTACTTTCAGTAATTCATTACTTCAAGAAAAGCATCTTCAAGATAAAAGATGTAATGATCTTTGTGCTTTATTTGAAAAAAGTGAGGTTCAAAGTGGGATTATCATTCATTCTGATTTGTTACTAGAATATTTAAAAAAACAATATCCACGTTTTTATTTTGTTTCTTCAACAACGAAAGTTCTTACAAAATTTGAACAATTAGTAGATGAGTTAAAGAAAGATGACTTTTTATATGTTGTCCCTGATTTTCGTTTAAATAAAGTTCAACAATTAGAAAATCTTTTACAAAAAGATATGGATAAAGTTGAATTTTTATGTAACGAATGTTGTTTTATAGGCTGCCTTGAACGAAAGAAATGTTATGAAACGATTAGCCGTCAAAATCTTGGAGAAGATTGTTTAGATCATGTATGCAAAGCTCCGAATTCTCATGAGGGGTATCGTTTTTCTAAAGCTATGCAAAATTCGAGTTTTATTAGTGTTGAAGATATTCAAAATAATTATCTACCAAAAGGCTTTTCTCAATTTAAAATAGAAGGTAGAAGTTTAGGGAGTGCTTTAGTGTTAGAATTTTTACTTTATTATATGGTAAAACCTGAATATCAAATACATGTAAGAGAAGCTATTTATTTAGATAATATGTTAGATTTGTTTTAAAAAATAAGAAGGATAAAACATGTAAAGTGTATAAATTATTAAAGAAATAAAAAGGAGAACATATATGAAAATAGAATATAAAGAAGGTCTTATTGTTTTAAAAGATCAGGATGAAGAAGTCGGTTATATTAAATATGTTAGAAAAGAAGAAAATGTGATTGATGTTATTTCAACAGTTGTTCATGAAAAATATCAAGGTCAAGGAATGGCAGGAAAGCTTTTTGATGCTTTGATGGACTATGCAAAAGACAATTCTATGAAAATAATTCCATCTTGTAGTTATATTGAAAAGAAGCTTATGAAACTACCAAATTCGTGTGACTTTTTGCATAAATAGGGCAAAAAAGTATATTATACGCAAAAAATTAATATTTATGCGTAAAAATAACAATATTTTCTTGCAATTAGGAAAGATTCTCTATATAATACTTTTGTAAATTAAGAGTCAAAGGGGGGAATCATCATGGCAAAAACTGTAGTAAGAGAAAACGAATCTTTAGATGACGCTTTACGTCGTTTTAAAAGACAAGTATCTAGAACAGGTACCCTTGCTGAAGCTCGTAAAAGAGAATTCTATGTTAAACCAGGATTAAAAAGAAAATTAAAATCTGAAGCAGCAAGAAAAAATAATAAAAAAAGATAATAAAAATACAGCCTTCTTGGCTGTTTTTTTATGCCGTTTTTTCATTGAAAAAATAAGTATCATTTAGTATACTTTATATGATAAAAATAAAGATGTTTTTAATCGAAAAAGGGAGAAACTATGAAAACTGTATTAAAAAATGGAAATGTTTTTTACCAAAATAAAATTCAAAAATTAGATGTAGAAATTGATGGTGAAACAATTAGTCAAATAGGTCATGATTTAGATGGTGAAAATATAATTGATTGTACAGATCTTTTAGTAACACCAGGTTTTGTTGATCTTCATGTTCATTTACGTGAACCAGGATTTGAACATAAAGGAACTATTAAAACAGAAACTTTATCTGCTAAATATGGAGGATATACGCATATTGTAGCGATGGCTAATACAAATCCATGTATGGATGATAAAGAAACTATTGAAGATTTTATTCAAAGAGTTCAAAAAGATAGCTCTATTCATACATATACTTATAGTGCTATTACGAAAGATTTAAAAGGACAAGAGCTTGTTGATTTTAAAGAAAATAATGCTTTTGATATTGTACAAGGATTTTCTGATGATGGAAAAGGTGTTCAAAGTAAAGAAATGATGGCAAAAGCCATGAAAGAATCAAAAGCAATCAATAGTATTATTGTTGCTCATTGTGAAGATGAAGGAGAACTTGAAAAAGGAGCATGTATTAACCTAGGACGTGTTTCTAAAGAAAATGGTCTTGTAGGAATCAATAATGCTTCAGAATATAATCATGCTTTACGTGATTTACAATTATCTAAAGAAATTGGTAATCGTTATCATATTTGTCATATTTCTACTAAAGAAACTGTGGCAGGATTAAGAGAGTATCGAAAACAAGGACTTCCTGTTTCAGGAGAAGCTTGTCCACATCATTTGATTTTAACAGATGAAAATATTAAAAACTTAAATCCAAATTATAAAATGAATCCACCACTTCGAAGTAAAGAAGATTTAGATGCTTTAATTGAAGGACTTAAAGATGGAACAGTGACATGTATCTCAACAGATCATGCACCTCATAGTGATGAAGAAAAATTAAAACCAATTGATCAAGCACCATTTGGTATTATTGGTAATCAACATGCTTTTAGTCTTGTTTATACATATTTAGTTAAGAAGAATTTGTTAGATTTAGAAACTGTTTTAAAATGTATGACAGTCAATCCAAGTCAAGTAATTGGATTGGATCATGATATGGCTGTTGGTAAAAAAGCTAATATTGCTATCATTGATTTAAATGAAGAATATACGATTACGAGAGATAATATTTATTCAAAAGCAAAAAACACACCATTTTTAGATACAAAATGTTTTGGTTTAGTGAAGTATCATATTTTAGATGGAAAAATAGAAAAATTATAGGAGGAATTTATGAACTATCAAGGGTTAATGGAAATTACAAAAATTGAAAACATTGCAGATGATGTTTATGAAATGACTTTAAAAGGAGAAGGGGCTAAATATATTAGTCAACCAGGTCAATTCATTAATATTAAGATTAATGAAAGTTTACAACCTTATCTTAGAAGACCAATGTCTATTTCTGATTATGATGAAAATACAATTGTGATTGTTTTTAAAGTTGTTGGTCAAGGAACAGAAATTTTAAAGAATAAACAAATTGGAGATCAATTGGATTGTTTAATTGGTTTAGGAAATGGTTTTACTGTTCAAGAAGGAAAAGCTTTACTTATTGGTGGAGGACTTGGAACACCACCTCTTTATAACTTAGGTAAAAAATTAAAAGAAAAAGGTGTAGAAGTCACAACTGTTTTAGGATTTTCTTCTAAAAAAGATGTTTTCTATATTGATAAATTCCAAGAATTTGGAGATGTATTAATTGCGACAATGGATGGTTCTTTAGGTGTTAAAGGAACAGTTATTGATGTTATTAAAAAAGCTAATTTAACATTTGATCATTATTATACATGTGGACCTGAACCAATGTTAGATGCGCTTGCTTTAAATTATCCAGAAAACGGACAACTTTCTTTTGAAGCAAGAATGGGATGTGGTTTTGGAGCTTGTATGGGATGTTCATGTAAAGTGAAAACAAAACCTTATAAACGTATTTGTGTAGAAGGACCAATTTTATTAAGTGAGGAGGTTATTGTAAATGGTTAATTTAAAAGTTAAACTTCCAGGTTTAGAAATGAAAAATCCAGTTATTCCAGCATCAGGAACTTTTGGATTTGGATATGAATTTACAAGATTTTATGATATTAATGTTTTAGGAAGTATCATGATCAAAGGAACAACGCTTGAACCGCGTTATGGAAATCCTTTACCACGTATTGCGGAAGGGCCAAGTGGAATGCTTAATGCAATTGGACTCCAAAATCCCGGTGTTGATGCGGTCATGTCTCATGAGCTAGAAGAACTTCGTAAATGTTATAATGATAAAGTCATCGCTAATATTGGTGGAAGCTGTATTGATGACTATGTTGAAACCGCAAAACGTATTTCAACACATGATATGGTAGGAGCGTTAGAACTTAATATTTCTTGTCCAAATGTTCATAGTGGAGGTATTCAATTTGGGACAAATCCACAAATGGCTGCGGATGTTACACGTAAAGTAAAAGCCGTTTCTCAAAAACCGGTTTATGTTAAACTTTCTCCTAATGTAACAGATATCGTTGAAATGGCAAAGGCTGTAGAAGAAGCTGGAGCTGATGGAATTACAATGATCAATACTTTAGTAGGTATGCGTTTTAATATCAAAACTGGAAAACCGATTATCGCTAATGGAACAGGTGGTTATTCAGGACCAGCTATTTTCCCAGTAGCTTTACGTATGGTTCATCAAGTAAGTAAAGCTGTTAAGATTCCAGTAATTGGTATGGGTGGTATTTCAAGTGCCCATGATGTTATTGAAATGATGGTTGCAGGCGCAAGCGCTGTGGCGATTGGTTGTCAAAACCTTGTTGATCCATATGCTTGTTATAAAATTATTCAAGATTTACCAAAAGAACTTGAAAAACTTGGTGTTGAAGATATTAATGATATCGTTGGCTTATCACATCAATATTAAAAAGAGAAATGAAAGATTTCTCTTTTTCTATCATTATCCATGTAATATAATAAGATAAATAGGGGTGAAATAAATGGATTTAGATACATTGTTAAATAAAAATCAAAAAGAAGCAGCAACGTATTTAGATAGTCACTTAAGAATTATTGCGGGGGCAGGTTCTGGAAAAACAAGAGTCGTGACTTATCGTATTGCACATTTAATACAGGATGTAGGAATTGATCCTCGTTCTATTTTGGCAATTACTTTTACCAATAAAGCTGCTAACGAGATGAAAGAAAGAGTGAATGAAGTTGTAGGTATTCATGGAAGTGGAACACTTATTTGTACGATTCATTCTTTATGTGTGAGATTTTTAAGACAACATATTAATGTTTTAAATTATCCAAGTAATTTTACAATTATGGATGAAGAAGATCAAAAAGCACTTATTAAAAAGCTTTATACACAATTAGAAATAGATGCAAAAGTTATTTCTATTAAAAGCATGATCAATACAATTTCTTCATATAAAACAGCGAGAGTTTCTCCACAAAGAGCTATTGAATTAGCTGGACAATTTTCAGGAGAACTCAAAAAAGCAAAAGTCTATGAAGCCTATGAAAACTATAAAGAAGATCATTTCTTATTAGATTTTGATGATTTATTATTAAAGGCAGTTTATATTTTGGATAATTATCCAGATATATTAGAAAAATGGCAAAGAAAATTCCAATATATTCATGTAGATGAATTCCAAGATGTAGGTGAAATTGAATATCATTTAGTTCAATTATTATCAAAATATGCCATTGTTTGTGTCGTTGGAGATCCTGATCAAACAATTTATAGCTTTAGAGGAGCAGATGTTCATTTTATTTTAGATTTTGATAAAGATTTCAAACCTAATAAAACAATTATTCTTGATCAAAACTATCGTTCAACTGGAAATATATTAAAAGTATCAAATAATTTAATTCGTAAAAATAGTCAACGTTTAGAAAAGAATCTTTTTACAAAGCAAACAGGTGGAGAAGATGTGATTCATCATGTTTCTAAAAGTGAAGAAGAGGAAGCTAATTGGATTGCTAATAAAATCGAAGATATTGTAAATAATCAAGATGGGGTTAATTATCGTGATATTGCAATTTTATATCGTGCAAACTATTTATCACGTACGATTGAACAAGTATTGATTCGTAAAGGAATTGATTATCGTATTTTTGGGGGATTAAAATTCTTTAATCGTAAAGAAGTTAAAGATGCCTTAAGCTATTTAAGACTTGTTTGTAATCAAGAAGATTTAGCGTTTGAAAGAATTATTAATACACCAGCTAGAGGTATTGGTAAAAAAACATTAGAAAATATTCAATTAGTAGCACTTAATCATCAAATTTCACTTTATGATGCTTTAACGCTTCATAGTGATGAAATTAGACTTTCTAATAAATCAAAAAAAGAAGTGCGAATTTTAGTTGAAGCAATTGAAAAAGCAAGACGTTCAACTTTACCATTACATGAAATGTTTGAAAATTTAATGATTGATGTTGGTTATATTGAAATGCTCAAAAATGATTTAGAAGATAATCGTATTGATAATATTCATGAATTACAACGTTCAATTTATGATTTTCAAGTTTCTCATGAAGATGCACCAACATTAGAAAATTATTTACAAGATATTTCTTTATATACGGATAATGATGCAATTGATCAAGGTCAATATGTTTCTTTAATGTCTATTCATATGGCTAAAGGTCTAGAATTTGATTATGTCTTTGTTTTAGGCTTATCTGAAGGAATTTTCCCAAGCTTTAGAAGTTTAGCTGAAGATGGAGATGATGGTCTTGAAGAAGAAAGAAGACTCGCATATGTAGCCTTTACAAGAGCGAGAAAACAGCTTTTCTTAACAGATAGTGAAGGATTTAGTTTTGTAACAGATTCACCTAAAATTTCTAGTCGTTTCATTGATGAAGTAGGAAATGAAGGAATTATTCATAGCGGAAGTAAGCCTCGTTTTAAAACAACAGATTATGTACCTAAACAAACAGTGTCTAAAGCAGAATTGATTGGGGATAATAAGGTTGATGATTGGAAAGTTGGAGATCTTGTAAATCATGATATTTTTGGTAAGGGTGTTGTTGTTAAGGTCAATAAGAATATTTTAGATATTGCTTTTGAACTTCCAGCAGGACTTAAGTCTTTAATGGCCAATCATAAAGCATTAAAAAAACTTACAAATTAGAGAATTCTTTGAATTCTCTTTTTAGTATTATTTTGTTATAATAAAAAAGATTTTAAAAAGGAGTAAGAATATGGATGATTTAAAAAGATATGAAGAATTAGTAAAAACAATTGAATATCATAATGATCGTTATTATAACCAAGACGATCCAGAAATAAGTGATTATGAATATGATATGATGATGAAAGAACTTAAAAAAATAGAAAAGGATCATCCTGAATTTGTCACACCAAATTCACCAACACAACATGTTGGAGGAAGTGCTAAAAGAGAAGCAGGAGTTTTAGTAAGACACCGTGTTCCTATGCTTTCTTTACAAGATGTTTTTTCTAAAGAAGAAGTCCAAGACTTCGTAAAATCAATGCAAGAAACATTAGTTGATCCTGTGTTTGTTGTTGAATATAAAATTGATGGTCTTTCAATGGCTTTAAGATATGAAAATGGTCTTTTAACAACGGCTATTACTCGTGGAGATGGAATCATTCAAGGAGAAGATGTAACCGTTAATGCTAAAGTAATCAAAGATGTTAAAAATAAATTAAAGGAACCTATTGAATATCTTGAAGTACGTGGTGAAGTTTATATGACAAATGAGGCCTTTGATAAAGTAAATGAAATTCAAGAGCTTAATAATAAAAAAACTTTCGCAAATCCTAGAAACTGTGCGGCAGGAACATTACGTCAATTAGATAGTCGTATTACAAAACAAAGAAATCTTTCTATGTTTATTTTTAATATTCAAGATATTCGAGGAAAAGAAATTACGAGTCATAGTCAAGGTTATGAATATTTGAAAAAACAAGGAATGAAAGTCATTGATAATTATCAAGTATGTCACAATTTTGAAGAAGTATGGAAAGCAATTGAAATGATTGGTGAAAGCAGAGATCAATTAGGCTATGATATTGATGGAGCAGTTGTTAAAATTGATAGCTATGCACAAAGACAACAATTAGGGCAAACAGCCAAAGTGCCTCGTTGGGCCGTGGCTTATAAATATCCGCCAGAAGAAAAAGAAACAAAGCTTTTAGATATAGAACTTTCAGTTGGAAGAACAGGTAGAATTACACCAACAGCTATCTTTGAACCAGTCCGTTTATGTGGAACAACGGTTTCAAGAGCAACGCTTCATAATCAAGATTTTATTGATAGTTTAGATGTACGTCTTGGAGATACGATCATTGTTTATAAATCAGGAGAAATCATTCCTAAAGTTAAAGGTGTCAATAAAGATAAAAGACCTGCAGGAAGTGTTCCTTATCAAATAGGAAATACGTGTCCTGTATGTGGGGCACCAACGTATCAAGAAGAGGGGACAGTTGATATTAAATGTTCTAATCCTACATGTCCAAGTAAATTAGTTAGAAATGTTGTTAATTTTGTAGGAAGAGATGCCATGGATATTAAAGGTTTTGGTTTATCGTATGTTGAAACTTTAATAGATCAAGGGTATATTCATGATGTCAGTGATATTTATATTTTAAAAGATAAAAGACAAGAACTTTTAGATAAAAAGGTAATTGGTCTTGTTAAAAGTACAGATAATTTATTAAATGCCATTGAAAAAAGTAAAGAAAATGATGCAACGAAGGTTTTAACTGCTTTAGGTATTTCAAATATTGGTAAATCGGCTGCAAAATCTTTAATGAAGAAATTTAAAACGATGGATCAATTGATGAATGCTTCTTATGAACAACTTGTTGAAGTCAATGATATTGGTGATACCAGTGCACAAATTTTAATTGATTATTTTAAAGATGAAAAGAATAAAGAAATCATTCATAAATTAGAGCACTATGGATTAAAGATGGAAATTGAAGATACTCAAAGTTCATCTATATTAGAAAATATGACTTTTGTTGTTACAGGAACACTTCCTACATTATCTAGAAAAGAAGCAGCTACTTTAATAGAAAATAATGGTGGTAAAGTTTCTGGATCCGTTTCTAAAAAGACAACCTATTTATTAGCAGGGGAAAATGCAGGTAGTAAGCTTACAAAAGCACAATCTTTAAATATTCCAGTTTTAACGGAAGAAATGTTTATGGAAATGATAAAATCATAATTTTATGCTATAATGTGCCAAAAAAGGAGGGTGCTCATGAAAAAACTATTTACAGTTATATTATGTTTACTTCTTTGTACAGGATGTACGTCAAAAACAAGTAAAAAAGAAACAAAAAGTAGCCAAGATACATCATCTACTGATTCTTTAGATGATTCATTTTATCCTATTGTTAATTTAGGAACGAATCTTGTAAGAGAAACTTTTTATCAAGATTTTTCTTCTTCTGAAGATTTTCAAACAATAGGAAGAGAATTACAAGCTTTATCGACAGATTATTTCTCTACTTCAGATTATTATATGTCTGAGGGTCTACAACTTGTTCAAAATGATAAAAATCAACTTTTAAAGAAAGAAAAATATTCTTTACAACCATTAAATGGAGAATTAGTTGATGGTCAAGAAATTAATAAGATGGTAGAAAATATTAGTGAACAAGATTATTATGAAAAAAGTGGAGATAAGTATACTTTAAAAGGGATGTCTATAGCGATTATTCTAGATCCAAAAGGTGGAACGAATGCAACTTTATCTGAAGGAAGTATAGACAGTTACGCAAAAGAAACGATTTCTAGATTATATAAGTACTTACAAACAAAAAAATCTGTGAAAGATATTCCTACATTGATTGCTGTTTATCGTCAAAATGACAGTGAAGAAAATAGTTATAATGGACGCTTTATTTATAGTAGTTATTGTCAAAATGGAAAAGTTGGAAATATTAAAGCTTTAGATTATGCTACTTATATTTTTACAAGTGATGAAGCAAATAAAGCAGATGAAGCTCTATATTCACAATTTTCGGTTTTTAAAAACAATGTAAAAAATGCTTCAACTGAAGCTGTTGGTGTTGTAGGTTATGGGAAATATAAAGATGGTTCAATTCAAAGTTTAAAAATTCAAATTACTGCGAGTGTAAAAAGTTATACAGAACTTATTTATGTAGTAGAAACAGTTGCAGACCAAATGGATAATCATTTTTCTGGATTTGATAGTTATGCAGTGATTAATGATCAAGATGGATTGAAAGCTGTTGTGATTAAAAATGCTGGAAAGGATGCACAAAGTACATTGTTGTATTAATGATAGACATTTGATACAATGATAGAAGAGAAGGTGAAAGAATGGCAAGAGAAAGATTTTCTTTTGATGATACAATCGAATTTGATAAAGACGAATTAAAACCAAATAATGATATTCATGCAAATCATACAGGGAAATTTACATTTGATGATGAAGTAAAGGAGAAAAAGGTGGCTAAACCAAAAAAGAAAAAGAGAAAGCTTAAAATATGGCATGTTGTTTTAACTTTATTTGTTGTTGCAGTAGTTGCTTTTTTCCTTTATATTTTTGTTTTTTCAGGAAATAATAATGGACCTGTTTATGGAGAAAGATGTGTGAAATTATTATCTGTTGATAAAAATGCAATTACTCAAGTTGAATCACAAATAGAACAAGATGAAAATATTCAAGATGTTGCAATTAAAGTTGGTTGTCGTACAATTAAGCTTACTTATCAATTATCAGATAATATTCAAGTTGATACTGCTAAATCTTTAGTTGAAAATTCTTTACATACTTTTGATGATGCAATGGGACAAAGTAAAGAAGATGGTGCTGCATGGTCACAACTTTTAAATAAAGCAAATGGACGTTTACAATATGATTTAGAAATTATTGTAAAATCTAATGGTGAAAGTGATTTCCCATTATTTGGAACAAAACATGCAGGTGTTGATGCAATTACCTATACAGGTCAAAATGTTAAAGACCAAGCATCAGCAGATAAAGCAATTCAAAGACAAGCAGAAGTCGATGCAGCAAATAAAGCTGCCGCAAATAATAATCAATAAACGAGCTCAGCTCGTTTTTTTGGAGGAAAAAATGAAGAAAAATGATTATTTTATAGGAGAATGTGTTGATCAATCTCATGATGGAAAAGGAATCGTTAAATATGAAGGATTTACTTATTTTGTAAATGGCATGATTACAGGGGAAGTTGGACAAATTAAATGTATTAAAATGTTAAAAAATTATGGGGTAGGACGTTTAATTGAATTACAAAAACCTTCACCTGAAAGAGTGAATCCTAAATGTCATATTTATCAAGGATGCGGTGGATGTCATTTAATGCATTTATCAAGTAAGGGACAACAAGAATTTAAAACAAAAAGAGTAAAGGATTGTATGGAAAGAATTGGACATTTAGAAGTTGATGTACAACCTTGTTTGATGCAAGAAGATCCTTGGTATTATCGAAATAAAGTTCAAATGCCTTTAGGTTATGATAAAAATGGTCAATTAGTAACAGGTTTTTATAAACAAAGAACAAACGATATTATTGCTTGTGATGAATGTCTTATTCAAAATAAAGAATCAAATGCAGTGATTCAAAGAGTGAAAGAACTCTTTGTAAAATATGATATTAAACCTTATGATAAAACAACACATAAAGGTAATATTAAACATGTTCTTACTAAAAAAGGCTATCACAGTGAAGAATTTATGCTATGTTTTATTACTTATCAAAAGACAATTAAACATATTGATCAAATTGTTGAAACACTTGTTAAAGAATTTCCACATATTAAAACCATTATTCAAAATATCAATGAAAGACATGATAATGTTATTTTAGGTGATGAAGAAAAGATACTTTATGGAAAAGGTTATATTTATGATACATTATTAGACAATCAATATAAAATTTCCTTAAAATCATTCTATCAAATCAATCCTATTCAAGTAGAAAAACTTTATCAAACAGCGATTGATTTAGCACATCTTACAAAAGAATCAACTGTTTTGGATGCATATTGTGGAATTGGAACCATTACCCTTTCACTTGCAAAACATGTAAAGAAAGTCTATGGAGTCGAAGTTGTTCCACAAGCCATTGAAGATGCTAAAAATAATGCTCTACTTAATAAAATAGATAATGCAGAATTTGTCTGTGATGATGCTGGAAAATATATGGTTGAGCTTGTTAAGAAAAATACCCATTTAGATGTTGTTTTTGTTGATCCACCACGAAAAGGATGTTCAGAAGAATTCTTAGAACATTTATTACAGGCAAATCCAAAAGAAATTATTTATATTTCATGTGATGTAGCCACTCAAGCAAGAGATGCTAAGTATTTAAATGAACACGGGTATACAATTACACATTGTCAACCAGTAGATATGTTCCCGCATACTTTCCATGTGGAGACAGTATGTCTTTTGTCCAAACTGAAATAAAAGTCGGATGATTACATTAATGTCACGATTGAACTTGATGATATGGATATAACATCTGCAGAGACTAAGGCGACATATGATGAGATAAAGAAGTATGTGGCTGAACATAATGCCAGCATGAAGGTTTCCAATCTGTATATCTCACAGGTAAAGAGAAAATGCGGAATTGAGGTTGGAAAGAATTATAATTTACCTAAAAATGAAGATAGCAGGCAACCGCAGTGTCCAGAAGATAAAGAGAGTGCAATTGTGGAGGCATTGAAGTATTTTAAGATGAATAGTTAATAAAGGGAGGTGCAGATGCTATGCCAGGTATACTCGTGGTTGAAGATGATGAAAATTTAAATCGTGGAATTACATTCTCACTGAAAAAATCCGGATATGAGGTTTTTTCAGCAGAATCAGTGAAAAAAGCGAAAAGAATTGCAAGTGATCATAATGTGGATGTTACCATTTGTGATGTGAATCTTCCAGATGGGAATGGACTGGAATTTGTAAGGTGGATGAGATGCAATTATAATACATACATTATTTGTCTTACAGCACTAGATCAGGAGATGGATCAGGTCATGGGATATGAAGCAGGGGCAGATGATTATATTACAAAGCCGTTTAGTCTTTCGGTACTTCTTTTGAAAATAGAA
Source organism: Faecalibacillus sp. TM498 (assembly GCF_020589955.1). Taxonomy (NCBI): domain Bacteria; kingdom Bacillati; phylum Bacillota; class Erysipelotrichia; order Erysipelotrichales; family Coprobacillaceae; genus Faecalibacillus; species Faecalibacillus sp. TM498. The sequence goes on along the minus strand of NZ_JAJDKB010000001.1, from coordinate 31,757 downwards.
GCATATTTCCGCCGCAAACAGGAGAAAACGGAAGCCGAAAAGATGATTTCGGGAGATATCGTATTTATCGCAGGAGAAATGAAAGTCCTGATAAAGAGTCGTGAAATCAGTCTGACAAAAACGGAGTTGAAAATGCTGACTTTTTTTCTTCAGAATCCGAAACAGATTCTTTCAAAAACACAAATATTGGAAAATGTGTTTGATCTGGAAGGGGATTTTGTGGATGAAAATACAATCGCTGTCAATATCAGAAGACTCCGTAAGAAAATTGAAGACAATCCGGCTGCACCAGTCTATATAAAGAATATCAGGGGTCTTGGGTATATATGGAATCAGGAGGTAAGGCAGTGATAAAGAGATATCGCAAGAAGATCACAGTAGTGCTCTCTGTGGTATTGCCTGTCATAATATTGTTTGCAATATTAAATTGCTTTACCACGTATGTGTTTTATGAAGATTATAAATATAAAATGAATCTTATGACAGATATTGCTGCAAAGGAAGAATTTTCCGGGCTGGATGCTGTTTCGGAATTGCTTAAGGATAAGGATATTGAAACTAACGAACAGGGAAGGCAATTATTGGAGCAATATGGATACTGGGGGAATAAAGGGAATGTATTTTATTCGCAATTCCGGCATCAGGTTATGGTGACCGGTGCTGTAAGCACTGTGATATGCGTGCTTCTTTTTACTTTTTTACTTTATTGGAAGAAAAAAGAAGATGCGTGTCATCAGAAAATTTTAGACCAGTTGGAAGAAATTCTGATCAGATTCCGTGAAAATAAATTTGATGATTTACTGAAAACGGAAAATCACACAGAACTGGAAAATTTGAATGATCAACTTGAAGCAATCGGACATCATATTCAGTTGCTAAAGGAAGAAGCACGGGAAGAAAAAGAGAGCACGAAAGAAATGGTTTCTGATATTTCTCACCAGTTAAAGACACCGGTTGCAGCTTTAGATATATGCTTTAGTGTGCTGATGCAGAATGACTTAAGTGCCACAGAACAGGAGGAGTTTCGTGTCCGTTGTCGGAGTGCTCTGGATGGCCTGGAGACATTATTGCAGTCGCTTCTTGAAATATCCAAGATGGAAACTGGACTGATTCAGATGAATAAGAAAAAACTTCCGCTTATGGATACTGTCATATCTGCTGTGAACCGTACTTATCCCAAAGCAGATGAGAAAGAGATAGAATTCGTTTTTGACTATGAAAAAGAGCTGGAAACATGCACGATTATGCAGGATAAAAGGTGGCTTGGTGAAGCTGTGATCAACGTTCTGGATAATGCAGTCAAGTACAGTCCGTGTGGTTCAAAAATATTTATTCGGTTGCAAAAAAGAAACAATCTTGTAAGAATGGAAATTGAGGATCAGGGAATTGGTATTCCGCAGAATGAGTATCACAAAATTTTTCAACGATTTTACAGAGGAAGTTCCAGGGAGGTCATGGAAAAGAGTGGTACAGGAATCGGACTTTTTCTATCGAGAGAAATTATCGAAAAACACGCAGGTACGATCACGGTAACCTCCGGCAAAAAGAAAAAAGGAAGCACGTTTGTGATTCAATTACCATATGTTGGTTAAATTTTAAGTGAGCAGAAATCTTACAATTCTGTAAGACTTCTGCTCGTTTTTTGAAAGTGAAATGAAAGATTGTCCTGATACAATTTGGATGTAGGATGAAAAGGAGGCAAAACACATGAGTGTGATATTAGAAACCAAGCAGCTTTGTAAGTTTTATGGCGCAGGTGAGAATCAGGTCAAAGCGGTCAATCAGGTGGACATTCAGATTAAGCGGGGAGAATTTGTTGCAATTGTTGGAAAGTCAGGTTCTGGTAAAAGCACATTACTTCATATGCTTGGAGGGCTAGACACCCCGACAAAAGGCAGTGTTACTTTAGCAGGGAAAGATTTATACAGGATGAAGGAAGATGCCCTTGCTGTTTTCCGCAGAAGAAAAATCGGATTTGTTTTTCAGGCATTTAATCTGGTTTCATCTGTTAATGTCTGGGAAAATATTGTACTGCCACTGGGGCTGGATGGAAGAAAAGTGGATGAAGCGTATGTAAATGATATTATTGCAACTTTGGGGATTGAAAACCGGATTTATAATCTGCCAAATCAGTTATCCGGAGGACAGCAGCAGAGAGTAGCAATTGCAAGAGCACTGGTGAATCGTCCGGAAATTATATTTGCAGATGAGCCGACCGGAAATCTTGATTCTAAGACCAGTGATGAGGTAATCGCTCTGCTTAAGATGACAGCAAAAAAATATGGACAGACAATTGTAATGATTACCCATGATGACGAAATTGCACAGGTCGCTGACCGTATTCTGGTGATTGAGGACGGACAGGTGGTGGATTTCAGATGAAGACAATAAGCAGGATTGCATATAGAAATGACAAAAAGAACAGGACAAGAAGTATACTGATCATGATGGCAATCTGTCTGACTACGATGCTGCTTGTGATTATCAGTACTGTGGGAAATGGAATGATCCGTTTGCAGAAAAGTCAGGCGGCAGGATCATATGGAAGCAATTATGGTCTGTTTGTTTCCGCAGACGGATCGCAGTTAAAAGAAGTAAACCGCCGTGCGGAAATAGATGCTACAGGCACTATGTGCACCGAAGGTATCATAAAAGGCAATGAAAAAGGCGGGTTTGTCTGCATGGATGAGACTGCAAGAAAAATGCTTCCTTATAATAAAGAATATGAGTTGAAGGAAGGAAAGTATCCGGAAAAAATGCAGGAAATTGCCGCAGGAAGAGCATTTTTTCGTGCAATGGGGTATGGTGATGTAAAAATCGGAGATACGGTTACACTGGATTACCGCGCAGGGATGCAGTCAGAATATAAGCCGGAAGAATTTGTTGTCAGCGGAATCCTATATGATCGGGATGAGTATACCATCGAGGCATCTTATGTTGCTTTCGGGTCACAGGAGTTTTATGATGAGCACGTCGCAGAGAATGACAGACAGTATAATATTTATTTTACTTTAAATGATTCTGCAAATGTATCTATGAATAATATTGATTCGGTTATAAAGCAGATTGCAGCAGCTTGTGGGATCGAAGAAAAAAACGTTATAGTCAATGATCTCTATTTGCAATGGGTCTTGCAGCCGAGTTATGAAATGATTGCGGTATGTGGAATTCTGATTCTTGCAATTGTACTTTTCTCTGTTGTGGTCATTTATAATATTTTTCAGGTCGGTATTGCCAACAAGATACAGGAGTATGGAAAAATTAAGGCTCTGGGAGCGACAAAAAAGCAGATGAAACAACTGATCTTCAGAGAGGGCATTTTTTTGACATTTTTTTCAATACCAGTTGGATTGCTTTTTGGCTTTCTGATTGCAAAATGCGGTTTTAACTGGCTGGTAGAACAGGGAAACTTTGTATCAACCGGAACTGGCTCTATAGGAGTCCAAAATCAGCAGGTGCCACTATATTCTCTGCCTATTATGTTTCTATGTATTTTCGTATCATTTCTTACCGTTGCTTTGGCACTGCGTAAACCAATGAAAATTGTTTCACGGATTTCACCTATCGAAGCAACACGGTATTTAGAAAATACAAAAACACAAAAAAAGGGAAAGCGAATTGGCAGAAAAAATGTCACTGTGTTTTCTATGGCAATGGCAAATGTGACGGGTAATCCAAAAAGAACCATTGGTACCATCCTCACAATGGGGCTTTCTTGCACATTGTTTGTGATTATCTCTAATTATGTGGGAAATATTGACACGGAGCATGAAGCACGTCTTTCCGTTAATCATGGACAATTCGAACTGCAGCTTGACTATTCTGCTGAGTATGATGAAAGATATCCGGAGAATAATCTGGATACGATTCTGACGGACAATCCATTGAATGATTCGCTGATTGAAGAAATCAAAAGCATTCCGGGAGTGACAGATGTCATGACGAGAGAGATTGTCTCTGTAAATCTGAACGGAACGAGATTTCCGGCTACTATTGTGAGTAAAAAGGATTTTGATTTTATGCGCCAAGACGGGGATATTGGCTCTATGGACTATGAACAGGCGGTAAAGAATGGTGATATTTTCTTTGGCTGGTCGACGTGGATGGAACAAGATGGATATGCTCCGGGAGAATCCATTGCATTTGACTTTGAGAATGGAAGTGGAACCTATACCTATCAGGGAAAGATTGCAGGATCCTTTGTAAGTGCGGACACTTATCTTGTCATTCCAGAAGGTGTATACCGTTCCATGAATCTGAGAGGAACAGCCTATGGCTATCTGTGGGTGGACTGTGATAAAAAAGATGTAGCATCTGTGGAACAGAGTCTGAATACTTTGATTTCTAATGCTTCGCATATAAAAATGGATACCTATCATGCACAGTTACAATCTGCAGAATTAGCAGCTCGCATGATGAAGCTTGGCTGTTATCTGTTTATGGCGGTTGTAGGACTCATCGGTTTTATGAATATGGCAAACACCATGATCATGAATATTACGACAAAAAAGCAGGAATATGGTGTATTACAGGCTGTGGGTATGACAAATAAACAATTAAATTTATGCCTGCAGTTACAGGGACTGATTTTTACGGTTGGCACCATATGCGTAGCTTTGATCATTGGTCTGCCGCTCGGCTATGCACTTTTTTCCTATGCAAAACATAATGGAATATTTGGAATGAATATCTATCATGTTCCAATTACACCAATTCTTGCTATGATTTTGCTGGTCGGTCTGTTGCAGATTGTGCTTTCCCTCGTTTTAAGCAGTAATCTGAAAAAGGAAACGCTGGTTGAAAGAATAAGGTATGATGGATAGCAAGTAATATGTAATGAACTAGGTCTTAACGAAGAGGAGAAATAGATAACTTCCATTTTGTATGTATGATAAATCTAAACAGTATTTTAGCAACATTTCCTGAGTGGGGGCAGAAAGTGCCCCCACTTTCACTATTAGGGGCGAAAAGCGCCACCATATATCATAAATGATGGGTTCAAGGGAAAATTCCCTTGCTAGAACACCATTTGGATGGAGACATCTCTAATGTGGTACTATGTCAAGATTCCGGACAACTTAAATGTAATAATTATTTGTAGTAGGCCTTTAATTACTTAAAAATAAGTATTTTTGTTCAAATTGTGCAGGTGATAAATACCCACAATGTGAATGAATTCTTACAGTGTTATAAAATCCTTCTATGTATTCAAATATTAATCTATAAGCATGATTGTAATTTTGGATTTTATGAAAATTTAGCCACTCTCTTTTTATTAATGAATGAAATGATTCTATACATGCATTGTCCCATGGTGTTCCTTTTCTTGAATAACTTCTTATAAATTCACTTGTTAATTCTCTATATTTTGTCGAAGTATATTGAACTCCTCGATTACTTTGTATTACTAATGGTTTTACAATATTTCTTTTTCCCTTTGCTTTTTCAATACATTTTAATACTTCATCTGCATCCATTGTTTTTATAAGCACCCAAGAAATTATTGATTTTGAATATAGGTCCATAATACTTGTTAAATATACAAATCCATCATCATATGTCCATATATAAGTTATATCCGTACACCAAGCTATATTTGGCTTCGTAGGATTATAATGTCTGTTTAATAGATTTTTTAATTTGTCAGAGAAATCATGACTAACTGTTGTTTGAATATATGGCTTAATATATTTTGCTTTGATATTGTTTTCCTTCATGATCGAATAAACATATTTTTGACTTACCTTTTTACCTTTTTGTTCAGTAGTTCTGTTATTTTTGGTGATCCATATATTTCATAAGATTCCTTATGGATTTTCTTGATTTCTTTTGTAATTCTTTTTTTTTTAATCTGGCAATTTCTATTCTCATTTTTTAGATACGCTTGTTTCATAACAAAAGCTCTACTTTGATAGGCTTGTTATGTATCAAAAAAGAACCTTTCAGTTTCAAAATATGACCGTTTGGTAATGGAATATAGAAATTTGATAAACTTAGTTTTAAAATATAATATATTAATATGGTTTTAAATTTAATCGTTAATTAGATAAGAAAAGGAAAAAATGAGAATAGAAATTGATAATTTTGCTAAGATTAAATACTTATATTTAGAAATGGAAAACTGATTTTTATCTATGAAATTAGTGGTTCTGGTAAAAGCTCAATGTATAGAACTTTAGTAGCAAATGATGTTTAATTCTTCCATTTAACTTGTATAGTTTTTATACTAACATAATTATATTGTCCGTTATTATTTCAATGAAGATGCAAAAGAAACAATGCAAGAGAAGGTTAATCGATGCTAGTCACAGAAGCAAGCCAAATGGCAGTGTATTAAAATTATTTTGATGTAATTGAAGAAAAAATATGCTACCATGCTAGTAACAATCCGAATATATAAAAGAGAATAAGGAGAATTACTTAGCTGATGAGAAACAGCACAAAATCATAATTAAGGCCTATGATATGTTCTTTGAGTATAGAGAATAGCAAAAAAATGGAGGGAAAATAATGGAATTTTTGGATAGTGAAATGATGAAACGCTTTATGCGTAGTGCGCCGGTTAATATATTTTTTAAGGATACGGAATGTAGATATTGTTTTGCTTCAGAAATCTGTAACCTGGTTTCTGTTGGGGAAAATGGAAGTATCGTAGGAAAAACAGATCTGGAAATTCAGAAGTTTCCAGAAATGGGAAAAATGTATTATGAGGATGATAAAAAAATACTGGCTACTGGGAAAGGCAGCCAGTATATCAGTGAATTTCCGATGGAAAATGGAGAATCACTATATTTTGAGATAAAAAAGAGTGCAGTACGGGATGAAAACGGTAATATCATTGGAATCGTAGGAATTGTTGATAATGTTTCCGAACGTGTTCGTTTGGAGAAGAAGGTGGAAGAGCTTTCCATGATAGATGGACTGACAGGTGTGTATAATCGTAACTATCTGAAGTACAGAGTAGAGGAAAAGAAAAAGAAGCTGATTTTTCCGTTTACAGTGATTATATCCGATTGTAATTATTTGAAAAAGGTAAATGATCAATATGGTCATGAATATGGTGATATTCTGCTTAAAATCGTAGCAGGTACCTTGAAGGAAGAAATACCTGAAGGTTCTTCGGTTATTCGAATGGGTGGAGATGAATTCATGATTTTGGGTAATGGAATTCCAGAAGAAAAAGCCTCCGAGCTGATGACAAATATTCAAGAAAGTCTGAAACAAAAAAGCAAAGAAAAGATCCCGTTAAGTCTGGCGATGGGCAGCTATACTGTACAGGACAAAGATTTTTGCTTTGACGAAATATGCCACAAAGCCGACATGCGGATGTATGAAGATAAAAAGAGGACAAAAGCTGATGAAGGAGTAGAAATCATAGAATAACTGCAACGGTTTATGAAAAATCGGAAGTTGCAGGAGGAAAGTTTAAGAATATGATGATTGTTTTTTTCAGTTATGTTTTTACTGATATTGGTGATGATTCTAGTTATATTTATAAGTGGAACAAGAACTTGGAATAAAAATAATAATTTTTCCTCTGTTTAAAGGTGGAAGCCAGAGTGGCTGCCAAGCGACAGAGTACGAGCCAGGTTGAGGAGACATCTCAGCGGTCCACGGGTATCATAGTACCACCAGTATGTCTTATTACGTTATTTTTGAGGTGGAAAGTGGTGTTTGGATGGAGTTTTCTGTATATGGAAAAAAGTATGGGATGCTGGCAGAAGGAGATGAAAGAAAGCTGATCTTTCAGGACAGTCGTTATCTGAGATTCGAGAGGACAATTTATAATAAGAAGTAGAACCTCCAGTTTGTAGAATTCAAAAATATAATATGAAATGTGAGATAGAGCGTATGGAAATAAACAAGACGTTCTATTTTTTTGCCTTTTTGAAAAAAGTGATTAAAAACTATTGGCATTTTGTTACTGGAGTTTGAAAACTATCACAATCAGATAAATCAAAGCAAGTTGAAACTCAAGTGTGCTCGTGATTTCATTGAAAGTCTATTAGGTGTTAGGTTTAAAAAATAGTTTTATAAAAATAGGGAGATGTGTTTTGGAACAGGAGATAAGAGCTATCCTTGATAGATAAGGACAATGCGAAGAAATGGGTTGCTAAAGGGGGATTATCCGAACTTATAACATTTAACGATAACTTTTCAATCGTTAAATAATGTAGTAGATACGATTGACCATACGTACTTATCATATGTAAAAAGGGTAGACGTACTTGCAGTTATGTCGTTCCACATTGAAAATATTTTAAGATTTGAGAAATCCTAGCGATTTCTTTTTCTTATATTAAGTTATAACAAATAACTATTTGTCATATTATAAAGAGTGTTTTACAATAAAAACAGGAGGAAAAAGGAAATGAAAGTATTATTAGTTAATGGAGGACCACATCCTAAAGGATGTACAAATCGTGCTTTAGAAGAAGTAGAAAAAGCATTAAAAGAAGAAGGAATAGAAACGCTTATTTATCATATTCCAAATGTTCCTTTACAAGATTGTATTGCTTGTGGATCATGCGCTAAAACAGGTAAATGTGTTTTTGATGATTGTGTCAATGAATTTGCCTCAATGGCAAAAGATGCTGATGGCTTTATCTTTGGAACACCTGTCTATTATGCGCATCCAACAGGTAAAATTCAAAGCTTTATGGATCGTGTTTTTTATAGTGCTAAATCTGCATTTGTTCATAAACCAGCAGCTGTGATTTCTTCATCAAGAAGAGCAGGGAGTGTCACGAGTATGGATGTTTTAAACAAGCATTTAAGTATTTCTGAAATGCCTATTGTCACATCAAACTATTGGAATGAAGTGCATGGACATACACCAAGTGATGTTGAACAAGATAGAGAGGGATTAGATACAATGTATGCTTTAGGTAAAAATATGGCTTGGATGTTAAAATGTATTGAAGCTGGTAAAAAAGCAGGAATTGAAGTTCCTCAAAATAAAAAGAGAACGACAAACTTTATTCGTTAAAATGAAAACACTGTATGTTTCTGATTTAGACGGTACGCTTTTAAATAGTCAACAACAAACATCAACTTATACTAATCAAACAATTGAAAAACTTGTTGATCAAGGAATGTTGTTTTCTTATGCAACCGCAAGATCTTATTATTCAGCCAAACCAGCAACTAAAGGCTTAAGTGCAAAAATTCCTTTGATTCTTTATAATGGCGCCTTTATTATTGATAATCAAAGCCAAGAAATTTTAGTATCTAATTTCTTTTTAAAAGAAGAAGTCAATGATTTAGCTCATTATTTTAATCAAAAAGGCTTTTATCCTATTGTTTATGCTTTTATAAATGAACAAGAAAAATTTAGTTACATTTCTAGTAAATCAACGAAACAACAACTAGATTTTATAAGTACACGTAATGATAAAAGAAAAAATCCAGTTGAAAATAATCTCTTTCAAGGCGATGTTTTCTATGTTTCATGTATTGCTTCCAAAAAACAACTAGAAAGTTTTTATCATGATTTAAAAGATCGATATCAATGTTTATTTTCTAAAGATATTTATAGTCAAGATTGGTGGCTTGAAATCTTACCTAAAAAAGCAACCAAGGCGCATGCTATTTTACAATTAAAAGATTATTTAAAATGTGAGAAGGTTGTTGTGTTTGGCGATGGTTTAAATGATTTATCGATGTTTGAAATAGCGGATGAAAGCTATGCGGTAGAAAATGCCTGTAAAGAGCTTAAAGAAAAAGCAACAGGTGTTATTGGTCGTCACGACCAAGATGCGGTAGCACGTTGGTTAGAAGAAAATTATAAGGATTAATATGAAAGATTTATATTATATTTTAATGTACAATAATTTAGGTAATGTTAAAGAATGTAAAACACTTATTAAACATGGTTTGATCCAAGTGAATGGTGTTGTTGAAACCAATTGTAAAAGAAAGATCCAAGAAGAGGATGTTCTTATTTATCAGGGAAAAATGTTAAAGAGTCAACCATTTCATTATCTTATGTTCAATAAACCACAAGGTTATCTTTGTGCCAATAAAGATGAAAAGGAAAAATGTGTTGTTGATTTAATTGATTATCCAGATTGTTTTTGTTTAGGAAGATTAGATCGTGATACGACAGGACTTTTGATTCTTACTAATGATAAAAGTTTAAAGAAATTATTGTTACCACAAAATCATGTAGAGAAGACCTATCTTGTTGAAACAAAAGAAAGACTTAATAAGGAAGATCAAGAAGCTTTTAAAAGGGGAATCATCATTGATCAGAAGATTCAATGTTTACCAGCAAAACTTGAAATTATAGATGATTATCACGGATATGTGACAATAGAAGAAGGAAAATATCATCAAATCAAAAAGATGTTTTTATCATTGAAGAATGAAGTTGTTTCTTTAAAAAGAATTTCATTTGATGAAATTCTTTTGGATGAAAACTTATCAGAAGGTATGTCACGTCCTTTAAATAAAGAAGAAAGAAATAAGCTCATAAAAAAAGCGGCTCAATGTTGAGTCGCTTAAACTTTTTCTGTCGTTAAAATAACAATAACAGCACCGACGATCGATAAGATGACACCAGCAAGTAAAACATGTCCAACACCTAAAGCATCAAGCATAATTCCACCTGCGAAGTTTGCAAATACTCCTGATAAAGTCATTGAAGTTGTAACAAGCGATTGTCCTTTAACACGATCGGCAACAGCAATTTTTTCATTAACATAATAAACAGAGGCTGGAACAAATAAAGCATAGGCAAACATTTGACATACTTGGGCAAGATAAATCATAATCATGTTTGTCGCAAAATATGTAAGTGCATGTTTTACACAGAACATTAAAATTGAAAATTTAATAAGTGTTCCACAATTAATTTTTTCAGACATCTTTGTAAAGAAAGCCATTGTTGGAAGTTCCAACATTGCTGCAACGAAAACAGCATTTCCCATATCAGCACTTGTTCCACCGATATTTGTAATAATTTGAATAAAGAAGTTATTGATAATTGTATGCGCAAAATAGACAAGTACAAAACCAACTAAAAATAAAATAAATTTTTTATATTTCATACAGAACTTACCAAAAGAAAGTTGTTCTGTTTCTTCTTGTTTTGTATCTTCTTTGACTACTTCTTTTTCATAACCTTTTGGTAAAACAAACATTTTAACAACAACAAATAATAAAGCTGTAAAAATAATATAGAATAGAGGTAAAATACCCGGTGAAAAACTTTCGACAACATGTCCTAAAACAAGAGAAGCGATTGCATAAGCTACAGAACCTAATCCACGAGCAAGACCATAGTTGATTTCAATACCATGTTGTTCAAAAACAAAGGCAAGAGAATTCATTAGGGGCATGATTGATGACATGATTGAAAAAATAGTAACTACTAAAAATAAAACAAATAAAGCACTTCCTGGAATTAAATAAAGAATTGCGGATAAAGCAATGACTAATAAAACAATTGGTGCAATGATATTTCGCATTTCAATATTTTTATGATTGTCTGCAAAAGAAGCAAGCATTGGTTGTAATATAACAGCGATAATACTTGAAAGGGCAAGAGCAATACCAATTTGTGAGTTTGTACATCCTTTATCTAATAAAAAGACAGAAGCATAACCCATCATAGAAGCAAAAGCAGCAAAGTAGAAAATTTGACTACCAGCATACTTCAAGTTTAAACTACGATTTTTTTTCATAAACATTTCCTTCCTTAAATAATAATCATATTGTATGTTTAAATATAAATAACTTATCTATATTCTATCATAAAAAGAATAATTGTAAGTGCTTTTTTATATTATGAAAAAAAGGAGAATATTTTGACTTACTTCGAAAGAAACTTATAATAGAAGTGGTGATAAAAAATGAAAGAAATAATAATTGTAACTGGAGCAAGTTCTGGTATGGGAAAAGAATTTGCTAGACAAATTGAAAAGAAGTATAAAGTTGATGAACTATGGGTGATTGCTAGAAGAAAAGAAAGATTGGAAAGTCTAAAAGAAATGTTAGAAACAAAGGTAAGAGTATTTGCCTTAGATTTAACACAAAAAGAATCATTTGAAATACTTCAAGAGGCTTTATTTAAAGAAAAACCAAGAGTGAAAGTTCTTGTTAATTGTTCAGGCTATGGAAAATTAGATCATTATGAAAATATGTCGTTAGAAACAATTGAAAATATGATGAATTTAAATATGCTGGCAGTTGTCAAAATGGTCAATACTGTTTTACCTTATATGCATAAAGAAAGTCACATTGTTAATTTTGCTTCATGTAGTGGATATATGCCAATTCCTTATTTAAATATTTATGCTGCTTCTAAAGCTTTTGTTCTTAATTATTCAAGGGCATTAAATGAAGAATTGAAGTATCGAGGGATTCATGTATTAGCTATTTGTCCTTATTGGGTTGAAACAGAATTTTTTGATCGTGCAGTTGAAAAAGATAAAAAGCCTGTGGTTATCCGTTATGGAAAAGTATATCAAGCAAAAGATATCATAAAAAAAGCAATTAAAGATATGGAGCGTTCTAAAGATGTTTCACTTTATGGAACGATAAATAAAATACAAATATTAGGGATGAAGGTTTTACCACATCGATTTGTTAAAAAGATTTGGATGGCTTATCAAAATTTAGATGGAACAAGGAAGATAAGATAGATTGTATTTAATTAAAAAAATCTTTAAAATTAGAGAATTTTTTATTAAAGTGTGATAAGATAAAATCAGTGAAATAGAGAGGTATGTATGATGAAAAAATTTATTAGACAAAATATTGATCATCAACCAATTGTTGATAATGTTTTTAAAATCGTAAGTTTAGCAAATGATGCAATTGCTAAAAAAGGAAAAGAAAATATTGTCAATGCGACAATTGGTTCATTATATGATGAAGATGGAAATTTAGTTGCATTAGATACCGTATTTAATACGTATAACAGTTTAGATAATAGAACAAAAGCAAAATATGCTTCTAGTTTTAGTGGAAATCCAAATTTTAGAAAACAAGTTTATAATTGGGTCGTACAAGACACAAAACTTGATTTATGTCATAGTGTTATTGGAACACCTGGAGGTTCAGGAGCCGTAAGTTCAACGATTTTAAACGTGTTAGACGAAGGTCAAACTTTAATTATTCCTCATATTGCATGGGGTAACTATAAATCAATGGCAACGATTGCTAATTGTAAAGTACAAGCCTATCAAATGTTTGATGGAGATGCATTCAATATTACAAGCTTTAAAGAAACTTGTCGTGAAGTAATGGCAAGACAAGGTAAAGTTTTAGCGATTATCAATGACCCATGTCATAACCCAACAGGATATTCTATGACAGTTGAAGAATGGAATCAAGTGATTGATTTTTGTAATGAATTATCAAATGAAGGACCTGTTATTATCTTAGATGATATTGCTTATATTGACTATTCTTATAACTTAGAAAGATCAAGAGATTATATGAATGCATTTAATCGTATGAATGATCAAGTCATGATTGTTGTAGCGTTCTCTTGTTCTAAAACACTTACATCTTATGGTTTAAGATGTGGGGGTGCTGTTATTTTAGCAAGAAATCAAGAAGATGTTCGAGCACTTGAAATCTTAATGGAAAAACATGCAAGAGCTTCTTGGTCAAATATTCCTAATGCAGCAATGGAAAACTTTGTTAAAGTTACAACAGAACATAAAGATGAATTTAACGAAGAAAAAGGGAAATATGTTGATTTATTAAGACAAAGATGTGAAGTCTTTAAAAAAGAAGCAGATGAATGTGGTTTAACTTATTATCCATATAAAGAAGGTTTCTTTGTTACTTTAAAAGTGGAAGATGATGATTTATTAACACGATTCCATGAAGCAATGCTTGCTCAAGATATTTATACAATTAAAGTCAATAAAGGTATTCGTGTTGCTTTATGTTCTTTATCAGTAGAAAAATGCCAAGGACTTGCCTTTAAAATGAAAGAAATTTTAGATAGTTTAAAATAATCGGGGAAACCGGTTATTTTTTATGGAAAGAAGAAAGTATTTATTTAAAGGCAGAGTTCAAGGTGTTGGTTTTCGTTTTCGTTGCTTTTCTATCGCAAATGAATTAAAATTAACGGGGTTTGTAAAAAATGAATATGATGGTTCGGTTTCTATGGAAGTTCAGGGAGAAGGAATGCAAATAGAAAGAATGATTGAAAAGCTCTATCAACAACCATTTATTGAAATAGAACAAATCCATTATCATTTATTAAATATAAAAGAGTATGAAAAATCTTTTGAAATACGATATTAAGGAGGAACTATGAAAACAATTGCTATTGTAGCAACAGGTGGTACAATTGCTGGTACTGGAAAAAAAGGGAAAACTGCAGCATATCATGCAGGAGAAATTGATATTGATTCAATTATTGAAACAATTCCAGAAATCAATGAAGTGGCGCATATTAAAGAATATCAATTAATGAATATTGATAGTAATGAAATGACTCATGAAAAATGGTTGATCTTAAAAAATAATATTGAAGAAATTTTGTCGGATGATACGATTGATGGTGCGGTTGTTACTCATGGAACAGATACTTTAGATGAAACAGCTTATTTTTTAACTTTAACATTAAATACACCAAAACCTGTTGTTTTAACAGGAGCAATGCGTCCAGCAACAGCAACGAGTGCAGATGGTCCATTTAATCTTTATCAAGCTATTTGTTTAGCTTGTCATGGAGAATCTTATAACCGTGGGGTTCTTGCTTTATTTTCTAATACAATTTATTCAGGAAGAGATATTGAAAAAGTTAATAATTTTAAAATTGATGCCTTTGATCAAAGATCTCTTGGATGTTTAGGATATATGCAAGATCAAGAAGTCTATTTCTATACACAAACAAGTAAGATTCATACGATAAAATCACGTTTTAACAAACGTATTGATTCTATTAAAAGTGTAGCGATTGCTTTTTATTACAGTGGTGCGGATGCTAAAATCTTATATGATCTTGCAAGTGATCATGAAGGGATTGTTATTGCAGGGTCAGGAAGTGGAAATTATAGCCAAGCTTGGTTAAAAGCAATCGAAGAACTTTCTGAAAATGGTACAATTTTTGTACGTTCTTCACGTATTTCACAAGGAATTGTTTTTGATGATGAAATCTTTGATCCGCATCATTTATGTATTTCATCAAATACCTTATCGCCACAAAAAGCGAGAGTTTTATTAATGCTTGCTTTAACACAAACACATGATCGTGATGAAATAAGAGAAATCTTTTTACAATATTAGAAGGAGAAATCCTTCTTTTTTTAAACATGTATGAAAAGAAGATAGATTTATGGTACACTCTACTTGCAATAGAAATCTATTAATTGGGCTGGTCGTAAGACCCGGGTCCCTCAATTTGCGGGTAAGACACCCGTTTTTTTTTAGGAAAGAATAAATTTTGAGAGGTTTAAGTACAAAAATAATTTCAATGAAAAATATAAGAAGGAGAAAGAGTATGAAATTATATTATCCTGTCATTTTCTTAAAAGAAGATGATGGAAGATATTTGGTTTCATTTTCTGATGTTCCAGAAGCAATAACATGTGGGAATGATTTTGAAAATATTGATATAAAAGAAACTGTTGTAAAGATTGAATTGAATTTAACTGGATTAGATGACAAAAAACTAATTTTATAATTATAAAAAAGAGTAATGAATCAGTAAAACTGAATCATTACTCTTTTACGTATACAGCAAAGTTTTTATCCTCACAATAAAAATCACCGTAACCATCTTCATTAATAAGCACTCTTTGATAACCATTAAAGACATTGACATAATAACAATGACGATCTTCTTTACCAACATACATTGATTTTATACCACCAGTTGAATTCGTCATAATAATTGCCATTGCTTTTGTTTGGGTACGCCTAATCCAACCAATTAAATGAGGATGATTGAAATAATCTTCTTGATTTCCTTCGTTATATTGTTTTCTTAAAGAAAGGAGCTGTTGAAGCATTTCTTTTTTTGAAGAAATATTTTCATAATCAATACCTTCTAAATCACCATAGAAAACACAAGGATACCCTGCTTTTCTTAAAAGAGTTAAACAATAAGCATGTCCTTTAAACCAATCAGGAATGAAAGAAGCTAATGATTGACTTGGTTCCGTATCATGATTATCGACAAAAGTAACTGCATTTGAAGGATACATGGAAACAAGCGTTTGATCAAAAATATGAGAAAAATCATAATTTTCATTATGACTTGCATCGTAAAAATGATAGTGAAGAGGAACATCAAATAAAGACATTTCAAAATTGACTTCTTTTAAATACTTTTCTAAATGATACACATCTCCGTGCCAATACTCACCAACCGTAAATAATTCTTTATTAAAATCGTGATATATTTTTGGCAAGAGGTTTTTATAAAAAGAAGCGGGAATATGTTTAACAGCATCGAGACGTAAGCCATTGATTTTAGTTAAATTTATATACCAATAAAGCCATGAGGTAACTTCTTGAACGGTTTCTTCATTTCCAAAATCTAAATCCGCTCCCATTAAATAATCATAATTGCCATTTTCATCATCGACTTCTTGATCCCAACTTTTTTGATCAAAAAGGAAAATGGTATTACGATGGGTCTTTTCATCATAATCAATCCCATCAAAATGATACCAATGCCAAATAAAATCAGAATATTTTTTATTTCTACCAGGAAAAGTAAAAAGAGTATAGACTTTAATTTGTTCATCACCAGAAATGATTTCATTAGTATTTTGACGATTGACTTCTTTTGCATTAACAATTTCAGTACCGTCAGCGCCCATTTTATGATTTAAGACAATATCTCCATAAACATCAATTCCTGCTTTTTGAAAAGCTTGAATACACGCTAAATAATCCACTTTTGTTCCATATTTTGTTTCAATACTTCCTTTTTGATTAAATTCTCCCAAATCATAAAGATCATAAACACCATAACCATTATCATTGATGCCACCAACGCCTTTATAAGCAGGTGGTAACCAAATAGCTGAAAAACCCATTTCTTTATAAGATTTTACTTTTTCTTGAAGTTGTTTCCAAAGTTTTTCTTCAGGTTTTATATACCAATGAAACCCTTGTAATAAAACACCATTTTCCATTTTTTTCACCTCATTGAAACTATTATACATCATTTTATTTCATTTTCCTAAAAGATGCGGTAAAATAAAGAAAATTAGGGGGATTATATATATGTATGAATTAATATCAAACTTAATTCTTTATGGGAATTTACCAGAGGATGAAATTTTAGTACAACTTGCTAAGTTGTTATCAGATGATGAAAAATCAAATCATGAACTTCGTCAAGAAATTTACGGCCAAATAAAAAGATTATTAGAACTTGCAACTCAATATGGATTTAATGATAATTTATGGCATAATTATTTAACTTATTTATTAATGACAAATGAAAATCCATTTAGTATGACTTGTGAAAAACAAGGAGCAAGAGAAGGAACTGTTAATCATTTTGCTTTAAATGATTTTAAAGTATTTTATGATCTTTTCCATTATGATTTTAGGAGTATTGAAAAAGAATTAAATATTGATTGTTTTTCAACACTTGCTGATTATAAAGCTTTATCTAAACCAGAATTTATGTACAATAAGAATGTTTCTTTAAAAGTCCAAGAACTTTCTAAAAAATTAGAAGAAACAAAGAATGAACAAGAATTCTTTGATGTTGTAACGCAATTCTACAAAGATTATGGAGTAGGTATGTTTGGTTTAAATAAAGCCTTTAGAATTGCGACAAGTCATGAAAACTATGTAGAATTAAAACCAATTAATAATATGGATGAAGTTGTTTTAGATGATTTAGTTGGTTATGAAATTCAAAAGAAAAAGTTATTAGATAATACTGTAGCTTTTGTTGAAGGAAGAAAAGCAAATAATGTTTTACTTTATGGGGATAGTGGAACAGGTAAATCAACAAGTATTAAAGCAATCGTAAATGAATTTTATGATCAAGGTTTAAGAATGATTGAAATCTATAAACATCAGTTTAAAGATTTATCAAATATTATTGCGATGATTAAAAATAGAAATTATCGTTTCATTATCTATATGGATGATTTATCATTTGAAGAATTTGAAATTGAATATAAATTCTTAAAAGCAGTAATTGAAGGCGGGGTTGAAACAAAACCTGAAAATATTCTTATTTATGCAACAAGTAATAGAAGACATCTTATTAAAGAAAACTGGTCTGATCGTAATGATGTTGTTCAAGAAAATGGAATGCATCAATCAGATACCATGGAAGAAAAACTTTCATTAGTTAATCGTTTTGGAGTTAAAATCAATTATTCTAAACCAATGAAAAAAGAATTTAATCATATTGTTTTAGAATTAGCGCATAAAAATAATATAGAAATGGATGAAAAAGAACTTTTATTAGAAGCCAATAAATGGGAATTATCTCATGGTGGAACTTCAGGAAGAACTGCTCAACAATTTATCAATTATATTTTAGGATTGGAGAGATAAAAATGGATGCAATCGAAGCACTTACAACAAGAAGAAGTTGTCGTAGTTTTAAACAAGAACAAATTAAAAATGAAGAATTACAAATGATTTTAGCTTGTGGTTTAAATGCCCCTAGTGGTAAAAATAAACAATCAAGTAAAATTGTGGTTGTTCAAAATCAAGAAGAAATCAAAGAACTTTCAAAACTTAATGCGATTATTTTTGGAAAAGATGTTGATCCTTTTTATGGGGCACCAACAGTATGTTTTATCTTTGTCCCAAAAGATGAAAGTAATGGTATAAAAGATGGTTCATTAGTGATTGGTGCTATGCAAACAGGAGCTTATGCTTTAAATATAGGTTCTTGTTGGATCAATCGTTGTAAAGAAATGTTTGAGTTAGAAAAGGGACAACAATATCTTCAAAAATGGCATTTAGAAGATTATGTTGGTGTTGGTTGTTGTATTTTAGGATATGTTGAAAAAGCTTTACCTGAAAAGAAAATTTTAGAAAATCGTATTATTCAAGGATAGGAGAATGAATATGGATAACAAAACTTATGAATATGTTGAAGATCGTTCAATGACGATACAACAATACATTAACAATATTTTTAAATGGATGATTATAGGTGTTTTAACAACTTTTGTGACGGCTTTTGCTTTAGAAAAATCATCATTTATGTCTTATGCAGGAATGCTTCCTTTCATTTTAATTATTTTTCAATTTGCGGTTGTTATTGGTTTATCAAGACGTTTAATGACAATGAAACCAATTACGGCAAAAGTTCTTTATATGATCTATTCAGTCATTACTGGTGTGACATTTTCTTATGTTATTGCAAGCTATACTTCCTTTAGTGTTGCACTGGCTTTTTTAGTAGCAGCTATTTACTTTGGTGTGCTTGTTGTACTAGGAACAGTGATTAAAATGGATCTAACAAGAATTGGAACAATCTGTCTAGCAGGATTATTTGTTTATATTATCTTTTCAGTTATTGTGATGATTTTTCATTTAGGTGTGGGAACACTTATTATGCCACTTATTTCACTTGCATTATTTGCAGGAATTACGGCATATGATATGCAAAAATCATTACAACTTTATAATTATGCTTCATCTAATCCAGAAATGTTAGAAAAATTAAGTATTTATGGAGCATTTAATCTTTATTTAGACTTTGTTAATATCTTCTTAGATATTCTTCAATTATTAGGAGATAATAAATAACTAAAAGAGCGAAAGCTCTTTTTTTTAAATGCAAAATCGATTATAATGTCTTTTACACATAGGAGGGAATATGAAAAAACTAATTGGAAGTAAAGGATTTTATAAAATGGTTCTTGCGATTTGTATACCCATTGTTATTCAAAATGGTTTTACAAATCTTGCAAGTTTATTAGATAATATTATGATTGGACAATTAGGAACACTTTCTATGTCAGGAGTTTCTATTACTAATCAATTATTACAAGTATTTAATGTCACGATTTTTGGCGCTATGTCAGGCCCAGGAATCTTTATGGCACAGTTTTATGGAAAGAAAAATAAAGAAGGAGTGGAGAATTGTTTTAGGATCAAATTGATTATAGGAATTATAATTGCACTGCTAGCTATTTTTTTATTCTATACATTTGGACAACAATTGATTTCTTTATATTTAAATGATAATCCGCAAGATAGTTTAAAAACATTAAATTACGGGATGAATTATCTAAAAATTATGCTTGTTGGATTGATTCCTTTTGTGATTACACAAGTTTATTCATCATCACTTAGAGAAACAGGAAATACGATTTTACCAATGATTGCGAGTGTGGTCGCCGTGATTGTCAATTTCTGTATTAATTATATTTTGATCTTTGGACATTTTGGATTTCCACAATTAGGGGTTTCAGGCGCGGCGATTGGAACGGTTGTTTCTCGTGTGATTGAAATGAGTATTAATATTATAGGGGGTTCTCGAAATCTTTATTTAAAAGATGCTATTAAGATGAAGAAAGTTCCTTTTGATACAACTAAAGAAATGTTGAAAAGAGGATTACCTCTTTTATGTAATGAAATCTTATGGTCTATTTCTATTGCTTTGATTTCTCAAAGCTATTCTACAAGAGGACTTGTTGCTGTTGCAGCGATTAATATTACCACAACCGTTACTAATTTCTTTATGATTGTTTGTTATGCTATGGGAAATTCTATTTCAATTGTTGTTGGACAACAACTTGGTGCAGGTGAAATTGAAAGAGCGAAAGATTATGATTTGAAAATGGTGTTTATGAACTTTATCATGTGTTTTACGTTGGCTGTTGTTTTATTTAATGTTTCTATTTATATTCCACAAATTTATAACACATCTGTAGAAGTAAAAAATCTTGCAACATCTTTACTTAAAGTAGCAGCATGTATGCTACCTGTTATTTCTGTTTATTATAGTAGTTATTTTACTATGCGAGCAGGTGGAAAAACGTTTTTAACATTCTTATTTGATAGTGGTTATACATTTGTCTTTACTTTTATGGCTGCTTTATTACTAACAAGGCTAACAAGTCTACCAATTCTTATAATTTATATACTTGTTCAATGTGTTGATATTCCTAAGGCAACACTTGGTCTTATTCTTGTAAGAAAAGGAATATGGGTACATAATATTGTTAATGATTTATAGGGCTATTGTGTATGAATACACAATATGTTATCGTTCTTGTAGAAAGACCATGCTTTAGTTGGACATAAATCGGAGAACCAGAGCCTTAGTTGGATAAACAGAGAAATTTTCTCTGTTTTTTTATTATAAAAGCGAACTTGTTAAGTCCGCTTTAGATTTATCTTTTAACAATACGATAATAGGCTTTAGAAGTCATCAAATAAACAATCGTATAAATAATAATGAGACCTGCAATGCAACTAGTAGTTGAAATAAGATAAACGTTTTCATTACATTCTAGTAATCCTTTTAAAATACGAAGGATTAAAGGATAGGCAAAGGCTAAATGAATGATGGCAACAATCAATGGGACAAAGAAGAAAATCAATACTTGGAATTGAATCGTCTGTTTAACTTCTTTTTGTGACATACCAACATTTTGTAAGATTTCAAATTTATTTTGATCTTCAAATCCTTCAGAAATTTGTTTATTATAAATAATTACGATTGCTGCTACTAAGAACATCATTGATAGAAAAATTCCAATAAATAATAATGAACCATATAATTCATAAATAACATCAATATCTTCATAACTATTTTGTATACTTACATAATAGTTATTTCCTAAGTAATTATAATCTTTATGAATAATAGCAGTAGTTACTTCATCTACAACTTTTTTACTTGCATTAAAACCTATGAAATAACTTTTTGATTTAAGCTTATAGTTATTTAAAGCACTTTGATTGATTACTATTGAGATATTATTTGGAGCAAAACAATTATTTGCTTGAAGTTGACGATTTTTAATTTGTCCTTTTATAGTATAAGGAATATTCTCTAATGAAATGGTAGGGTTATTATAACCTTCATAACTATAAAGATAAGCTTCATTATTATTTAAAGATAAATTTTGATTAAAATAATGATTATAATCCTCCAAAGAAATAAGATTAATAGAA
Source organism: Faecalibacillus sp. TM498 (assembly GCF_020589955.1). Classification (NCBI taxonomy): domain Bacteria; kingdom Bacillati; phylum Bacillota; class Erysipelotrichia; order Erysipelotrichales; family Coprobacillaceae; genus Faecalibacillus; species Faecalibacillus sp. TM498. The sequence goes on along the minus strand of NZ_JAJDKB010000001.1, from coordinate 9,665 downwards.
GCTAAATGATTATAGTCATAATCATTTAGATGTACTTTATTTTTCTTTAAACTTCCTGTGTAATTATAATAAGAAAGAGTGTAAAGAGAATCATATTTTTTATTTTTTAATAATCCTTTAACATCTTCATAGACTTGATCTGGATAATCCGAATCAGTTACAGTAATAGTTCCATCCATGTAATATTGTCTTTTGATACTATCTTGAATACCCTTATATAAACAAATTGTTGAAGAAAGTGTCACTAAAACACAAGTACATAAAATACAAATATTAGCAAGACCAACAGCATTTTGTTTCATACGATATAAAAGACCTGAAATAGAAGTAAAGTGTGTTGGTTGATAATAAAAGTTTCTTCTTGATTTTAAGAACTTTAATAAAGCAATACTTCCTGCTGTAAATAAACAATACGTACCAATCATGACTAAAATAACAGCAACAAAGAATAAAACCATAGCTTGCATAGGATCGGTAATGGACAAAGCAATATAATAACCTGCACCTAAAGCAATAATCCCTAAAAGTGTTAAAAAGATTTTTGTTTTAGGTTCTTTTTCACCAATATTCTGTCCTTTTAAAAGTTCAATGGGATTACTTCTAACAACAACAGAAATATTATAAATAAGTGATAAAAAGAAAATAATACTGAAAATAATAATCGTTTTTATAAAAGCATCTATTGAAAAAATAAGAGAAAAATGAATACTTTTATGAATGATTCTTAAAATAATGACAGATGTAATTTGCGAAAGAAGCATTCCAATAACAATACCACTTACAAGAGAAATAAGAGCAATAACGATAATTTCTAATAACATCATAGAACGTACATTTCTTTTTTCCATTCCTAATATATGATAAAGACTGATTTCTTTTTTTCGATTCTTTATCACAAAACTATTGGTATAAAATAAGAAAATCAAAGAGAAGAGGGCAATCACATAGCCTCCTAGGTTTAAAAACATAGTAATTGAATCTTGCCCCTTTAAAGTAGGACTATTTCCTACAGTTTTAATAATGAAATAAAGGGCGATAGAGAAAATAGTAGAAATAAAGTAAGAACTATAAAGCTTTTTATTCTTTTTGATATTTCCTAAAGCCAATTTTAAATAAAATTTCATTTTATTGACCTCCCAAAAGAAGCATTGTTAGAGTATCGCTAATAGCTTGATACATTTCTTGATTAGACATATCTCCTTTATAAAGTTGATGGAAGATTTGTCCGTCTTTAATAAATAAGACACGACTGGCATAACTAGCTGCTTTACTACTATGAGTAACCATTAAAATTGTTTGTCCACTTTGATGAATTTGATCAAAAATAGATAAAAGTTGATCGGTTGATTTTGAATCAAGAGCACCTGTGGGTTCATCGGCTAAAATAATTTTAGGATGGGTAATTAAGGCTCTTGCAACCGCAACTCTTTGTTTTTGACCACCAGATATTTCGTAAGGATATTTTTCTAATAAATGATTAATTCCTAATGATCTTGCAAGTTTTTCTAGTTTTGGTTTCATTAAAGCATAGGGTTCTTTTGATAAAACAAGAGGTAAATAGATATTGTCAGCGACATTAAAAGTATCTAATAAGTTAAAATCTTGAAAAACAAAGCCAAGATTATCTCGTCTAAAAGCTGAAATATGTTTATCAGAGATTTTTGTAAGATCTTTTCCATCTAATAAAACCTCTCCACTTGTTGGTTTATCTAATGAAGCAAGAATATTTAAGAGTGTTGTTTTTCCACTTCCAGATTCACCCATAATGGCGATATATTCTCCTTCTTCAACATCAAAAGAAACATCTTTTAAAGCTTCTACCTTTTGGCTTGAAAAACGCGTTGAATAAATTTTTTGTAAATGTTTAACGTTTAATAATGACATTTTTGTGTCCTCCTTTTTACACACTTATTGTATTCTACTTCTAAAATATGACCTATTGATTTATCTTACAAGTAAGTAAAATAATCTTACATTTTTGTAAGATTATTCAATAAATATTTCTTTTTTACTAAAATCAAGACAAACAGTTGTTCCTTGACCTACTTTTGATTCAATAGAAATCGAATGATCCAATTGATTAAAAATATTTTTACATAAATAAAGACCTAAACCACTGGCTTTTTTATCATTTCTTCCTTGAAAACCTGTAAATCCTTTTTCAAAAACACGTGGCAGATCACTTTCTTTAATACCAATACCACTGTCTTGAATATAAAGCTTTTCACCTTCATTATAAAAAGTAATACTTCCTTCTTTCGTATATTTTAAAGCATTAGAAAGAACTTGTTCAATGACAAAACCACTCCATTTTTCATCTGTTAAGATTTGTAGGTCTTTAATTTGATAATCTACTTTTAAATTTTTTTGAAAGAAAAAGAGTGATTGTTTTTTGATTTCTTGACTAACAAGATGATCTAAAGAAACTTTTTGAAAAGAAAGATCATGGTGAATAGAATCTAAACGTACATATTGTAAAGCCATATTGACATATTGTTCTATTTTTAAAAGTTCTACAAGCATTTTTTTATCTGGGTAATCATTTTGAATGATGAGTTTTAATCCAGCAATAGGAGTTTTGATTTGATGGACCCATTTTGTATAATAATCTATCGTGTTATTGTATTTTTGTTGATTTTCTTGTTTAAGTTGAAATATCTTTTTTTGTAATATTTGAAGCATTTCTTGATACGTTTTTTCTTCAAGATAGCTTTCTTGAGGTAAATTATCAAACAATTCAGGATTGTCTTTTAAATAAATCAAATATTGATGATGTTGTCTGTATTTTCTATAATCAAGTAAAAAATAAAGAAGGATGATAGAAAAATAGAGACTTAACATATAAATAATTAAATCTGAAATCATTTGACATATCATTAAAACAACAAAAGTACATAAGACAAACAACAAATAAAGAAGATAGACGGGATATGTTTTCTTTAAATAGTCTTTAAACATAATAAATAACCTAAGCCTTTCTTAGTATGAATAAAATCATGTAAACCAATATCTTCTAATTTTTTTCTTAAACGATTCATATTAACACTTAAAGTATTATCATCAATAAATTGGTGATCATCCCATAAATGATTCATTAAATCAATACGAGAAACAATCACTTCCGCATGTTCAAATAAATATTCTAAGATTTTTAATTCATTTTTAGTTAGAATAAGTTCCTTTTGTTGGTAAGTAATTTTTCCAGCTAAAATATCTAAATGAACATCTTGATAAGTTAACAAATGAAAATCTTTAGAAAAACTATAAGTTCTTCTAAGAATCGCTTGTAATTTAGCTTGTACAACCTGCAAATCAAAAGGTTTATTAATAAAATCATCACCACCCATATTCATTGCTAAAACAATATTCATATTTTCATTAGCGGAAGAAATAAAAACAATAGGGACTTGTGAGATTTTCCGAATTTCTTGACACCAATAATAACCATCAAAAAAAGGAAGATGGATATCTAATAAAACAAGATCAGGTTGAAACTCTAAAAATTCATCTAAAACATGTTCAAAATCTTCTATATATTGAACATCATAATGATATTTTTCAAAATGTTTTTGTAAGCCTTTTGCGATAATAAAATCATCTTCAACAATTAATAATTTATACATAAAATCACCTTCTTCTAATATTATATAGAAAATCATGCAATTCGTCATCTTACATTTCTGTAAGATATGTTATAATGAAAAGCGATTGGGGGATATAAAAATGATTTTTGAATATGATGAAAATAATTTAGACAAATTTGAAAACTTTAAAGGTGGCGAAAAATACATTGAAGCAAAAATGTATTTTGATGGTTTGAATCGTTTTATGATTGGACATGTTCCAACTGGTGGAAGTGTTGGAGAACATGTTCATGAAACAAACAGTGAGGTGATTTATGTCATCTCTGGTAATGGTTATGTTATTTATGATGGACAAAGAGAAGAACTTCATAAAGGAAGTGTTCATTATTGTCCTAAAGGTCATAAACATACAATGGTCAATGATCATGAAGAAGACCTTGTTTATTTCGCAGTTGTACCTGAACAATAATTCTTGATTATTATCAAGAATTTTAATTTTTGGATGAAAAAATGTATAAAAAAAAGAGGTGAGGACGATGGATTCTTTTTTAAAAGAGATTGATACAGAGCTTTTAAAGAGATGGCTGTTGAATCAAAATGAAGATGATTGGGATGTCAAAGAAGTAAATGATAATATTGTGATTGAAACAAAATATGGTTTAGGATTCATTAATTTTTATCCTGATTGTATTATTGAACTCGATGTTGAAAATAAGATGACTAAAGAAAAAGTCTTCTTTATTCATTTTCAAATGAATAATTTTCATCACGCTTTAGGTTTACTTTATGACATGCGTCTTTGTTTACAAAGGTTGACAACTTCTAAAAAAACAAAAGTACTTCTTTCGTGTACAAGTGGACTTACTACAGGTTTCTTTGCGGAAAAATTAAATGAGGGTGTACAGCTTCTAAATAAAGATTTTGAATTTAATGCTGTTTCTTATGGGAATCTTTATGACATGGCGAAAGATTATGATGTTATTCTACTAGCACCACAGGTATCATTTCGTTTATCTGAAGTAGAAGGAGTCTTAAAAAATAAGCGTGTTTATGCTTTATCACCTGCATTATTTGGAAAATATGATGTGGGAAATACGATTACTTTTTTAGAAGATGAACTTTATAAAGAAAAAGAAGTTCAAAGTCAACAAGAAAATCCTTTACCTATTAAACAAATGTTGAAAGCTCATCAACAAGTTTTAGCACTTGCTTTTATTCAATTAGATCAAAAAGTAAGACTTGTAAGTCGTCTTTATGATGAAAATAATATGATTTTAGAAGATTTTGAAGTCTATAAAAACACTATTTCAGTCGATGATATTGTTGATTTAATTAATACGATTTTATATGGATATCCTGATATAGAACTCATTAGTCTTTCACTACCTGGGGTTGTTTATAATGGGGTAGTAACTTTAAAAAAATATGGCTTGAATGAATGTCATTTACAAGCTTTTCTTGAAGAAAAATATAGTCAAAAGATTGTCATTAATAATGATGTTAATACAATTGTGATGGGATATTTTGCTTCACAAGATGACTATGAATCTGTTTCATTCCTTTATCAAGCACGTATTGGTGGAACGGGAGGAGTAGGACATATTCATCGAGGACATTTAATTAAAGGAAGGCATAATATTGCGGGTGAAATTCAGTATTTACCGATTTCTTTTAGTGAGAATTATCAAGAAATCAAAAAAACTCCAGAAGGAGCTCTTGAATGGACAATGAAGTATTGTTTAGGGATTACTTCGATGGTGGCACCGGATGCAATCATTATTTATAATCGGTTGATTTCTAAAAGTGATGATGTAAAAAAAGAAATGGAAAAATATATGCCAAAGAGTTATATCCCTGATTTGATTAAGATTGAAAGCTTAAAGGAATATATGTTGATTGGATGTATTTTATTAGGGTTAAAAGAAATGTAAGAGGTATCTTTGAAAAAAGATATCTTTTTTATATTTATTTTTGACAACTGTCTTGTCAGGTGTAAACAAAAGGAGTATACTCTCCTCGAGAAAAGGGAGAAGTTATATGGATAATATAGAAAAAATTAAAAAGTTAAAAGAAGAAAAAAATGCGATTATTTTAGCACATTATTATGTAGATGAAGAAGTGCAAAAGATTGCTGATTATATTGGAGATTCATTTTATCTTGCTAAAGTTGCAAGTCAAACAGAAGCTGATCGTATTGTTTTTGCAGGTGTTGAATTTATGGGGGAAAGTGCCAAAATCTTAAATCCAAATAAAAAGGTTTTAATGCCTGATGCTTTTGCGGATTGTCCAATGGCACATATGATTACAATTAAAGAAATTAAAGAGATGAGAGAAAAATATGATGATTTAGCAGTTGTTTGTTATATTAATTCGACAGCTGAAATCAAACAATATGCGGATGTCTGTGTGACATCTTCAAATGCGATAAAAATCGTTAAAGCATTACCACAAAAAAATATTTTCTTTATACCAGATCAAAACTTAGGAGATTTTGTAAGAAGACAAGTCCCTGAAAAAAATGTGATGACAAATTATGGACATTGTCCTCGTCATACCAATATTACTTTGGATAAATTAAATGAAGTGAAACAAAAATATCCAGAGGCTAAAATTGCAGTGCATCCAGAATGTAAAAGAGAAATCGTTGAAGCTGCTGATTTTGTAGGAAGTACTTCTGCCATTATTGATTATGTTGTTCAAACAGAAGCGAAAGATTTTATTATTGGGACAGTAGATGGTGTTTTTGCGAAAATCAAAGAATTAGCACCAAATAAAAATTTACACACTATTATGGATGTACAAGTTTGTCCAAATATGAAAAAAGTGACATTAGAAAAAATCGTTGATGTTTTAGAAAATGATACAAATGAAGTGATTTTAAATGATGACTTTATGCAAAAAGCATTAAGTCCACTTAAAAAAATGTTAGAACTTGCAAAATAGGAGTAGAATATGAAAACAGATGTATTAATAGTAGGAAGTGGATGTTCAGCTCTTTATATGGCTTTACATTTACCAGAAGATTTAAATATTTTAATGGTTACTAAAAAAGAAGCGGAATTAAGTGATTCATTTTTAGCACAAGGTGGAATCTGTATGCTTAGAAATGAAGATGACTATGATAGTTATTTTGAAGATACGATGAAAGCAGGTCATTATGAAAATGATGCTTATTCAGTTGAATTAATGATTAAATCATCACCAGATGTTATTCATGATTTAATTAATTATGGGGTTGATTTTGAAAGAAATGAAGACGGAAGCCTTGCTTTTACAAGAGAAGGGGCTCATAGCCAAAAACGTATTCTTTATCATGAAGATATTACAGGTAAAGAAATTACGAGACATTTATTAGAAAAAGTAAGACAAAAAAAGAATGTGACACTTTTAGAAAATACACCTCTTGTTGATTTAATTGTTCGAGGAAATGTTGCTTTAGGTGGTGTGATTAAAAGAAATAATCAAGAAGAAAAAGTTTACGCTAAAAAAGTTGTTTTAGCGACAGGAGGAATCGGTGGACTTTATAAACATTCTACAAATTATCCTCATTTAACTGGAGACGGCATTGAACTTTCTAAAAAATATCAAATCGAACTTAAAAACTTAGATTATGTACAAATTCATCCAACAACTTTATATACAACAGATCATGAAAGAAGTTTTTTGATTTCTGAATCTGTTCGTGGTGAAGGAGCTATTCTTTTAGATAAAAATGGAAATCGTTTTGTCAATGAACTTCTTCCAAGAGATGTTGTGGCAGAAGCTATTTTTAAACAAATGGAAAAAGATCAAACAGATTATGTTTATGAAGATTTAAGACCAATTGGTAAAGAAGAAATCGAAAGTCATTTTCCTCACATTGTTGAACATTGTAAAGAAAAAGGATATGACGTTTTTGAAGAACCTATTCCTGTTGTACCTGCACAACATTATTTCATGGGTGGTATTAAAGTAGACTATGATAGTCATACCAGTATGAAACATTTATATGCTATTGGAGAAACAGCATGTAATGGTGTTCATGGAAAAAATAGACTTGCAAGTAATTCACTTTTAGAAAGTCTTGTTTTTGCTAAACGTGCTGCCAAACGTATTGAAAAAAGTTTAAAGGAGAGAGCTCATTATATGTTTGATCAAACAACTTTAAAATTAAATGTAGACCCACTTATTATCAGTGCTTTAAAAGAAGATATTACTAGTGAAGATGTTTCTACAAATAGTGTTATGCCTTTTTCTAAAACAGGTGTCGTTGATTTAATTTGTAAAGAAGATGGTATTATTTGTGGATTACAAATATTTGAACGTACTTTTGAATTATTAGATGAAGCGTGTGATGTCGAATTCTTTGCAAGTGATGGCGACCATGTAGAAAAAGGGCAACTTTTAGGACGTGTCAAAGGGGATGTTCGTATTTTATTAAGTGGAGAACGTGTTGCTTTAAATTATTTACAAAGAATGAGTGGAATTGCCACTTATACAGCGAATGTTCAAGAATATTTAAAAGATTCTTCTATTCGTTTATTAGATACTCGTAAGACAACACCAAATAATCGTATTTTTGAAAAATATGCAGTAAGAGTTGGTGGTGGACATAATCATCGATATAATTTAAGTGATGGTGTCTTATTAAAAGATAATCATATTGGTGCTGCTGGTGGAGTCAAAGAAGCCATTATGCTTGCTAAAGAATATGCACCATTTGTTAGAAAAATTGAAATTGAAGTAGAAAATATGGAAATGGTCAAAGAAGCAGTAGAAGCAGGGGCAGACATTATCATGCTAGATAATATGGATGATGATATGTTAAAAGAAGCTATTGCTTATATTGATCATCGTGCTGAAATTGAAGTTTCAGGAAATGTCACAAAAGAAAACATTGCAAGACTTACAAATTTAGGAGTAGATTATGTTTCAAGTGGTGCTCTAACACATTCTGCACCAATATTAGACCTTTCATTGAAGAATTTACATGTGCTATAATATCAATTAAGGAGGGCGAGTTATGGATGGAAATAAAAGAAGACAAGCCATTATTGATATTTTAAAAAACAGTTTACAACCTGTATCAGGAACATATTTAGCGAAAACCCTCCAAGTAAGTCGACAAGTCATTGTTCAAGACATTGCTTTACTTCGTGCTGGTGATTATGATATTTATTCAACACATAAAGGATATGTTTTAAATACACAAAAAGTTTGTAAACGTATTTTTAAGGTACATCATGATGATAATGAAGTAGAAAAAGAACTTTCTTTAATTGTTGACTTAGGTGGTTATGTTGAAGATGTCTTTGTTTATCATAAAGTTTATAATATTGTAAAAGCAACATTAAATATTGCCTCAAGAAGAGATATTAAAAATTATATGACAAATCTACAAACAGGACATTCAAGCTTACTAAAAAATGTCACATCAGGATATCATTATCATACAGTTCATGCAGACAATGAAGAAATTCTCGATGAAATTCAAGAAGAACTTCAAAAAGCTGGATTTCTTGCACAGTTACAAGAATATGAACCTGTTGATTTTTGGAAAGATAAATAAAATAAAAAGCGTCAATAGTTGTGTAGTGCACTGAAATAGTTGGACTATAAAATTTAAGATAGGGATTGTTGTCTATAAGCTAATGGACTCAATCCTTTTCTTTTTACATTGATTCTTTTCTCATTTTGACACTCCCCATGTCTAAAGACAGGGGATTCTTGCTACCTGCCAACATTGTTGGCTGACCAGTTCATTTCTGATAGGTCGCAGTGCAAGATAGGGGTATGCCATTACCCTTCCTAGAGCAGAACCTATAGTTCTCTAGGCAGTATATCTGTTACCAATATACTCAGTTGAGTTGCATATATTTATAGCTCCTAGCAGATCCCTATGCGTATGAAATCCACATCTGCACGTATATTTTCTGTCATTTGCATGATGAACACTTCCACATATTGGACAGATCTGACTTGTATATGCTGGATCTACATACTCAACTTTTATGCCTGCAAGTTTTGCTTTGTATTCTATAAACTGTGCAAGTCTATAGAACGACCATGTATGCAGGCTATGATTGTTTTTTCGACTTGTTC